>JAZNHX010000153.1:0-22766 GCA_045577115.1 Faecalimonas sp.
TCTGCCCAGAAGGGCAACAAAAACTTGCAGAAAAAGTCAATTAGGAGTATAGTGAAGTTGCGATTCAGTACCTGATACATTATCAGAGTTTCTATGAGTGGATTCTAACTCATTAAATCCTAAAGTAAATTTACGCAATCAGAAGAAGCGAATTCAGTTGACGATGAAGTTGTAAGATTATATAATAAGGAAAACTAAATAACATCTTCGGGGCGGGGCGTGATTCCCCACCGGCGGTAAAGTCCGCGACCCGCGAAAGCGGTTGAACCGGTGTGATTCCGGTACCGACAGTTAAAGTCTGGATGGGAGGAGAAAATGATGAAGACAAAATTAGGAACAAGAGAAATTGTAACAATAGGAATGTTAGGCGCAATCGCAGTGGTACTCATGTTATTTGAGATACCACTGCCATTTGCGCCACCGTTTTATGAGATTGATTTTAGCGAGGTGCCGGTTCTTGTCGGCTGCTTTGCATTGGGACCGGTTGCGGGAATTCTCATCGAATTTGTGAAGATTCTGCTCAATCTTGTCATTAATGGAACTGCAACAGCAGGAGTGGGCGAACTTGCCAACTTCTGTATTGGATGCTCGTTCTGTATACCGGCAGGAATTATTTATCAGAGAAAGAAGACAAAGAAGGGTGCAATGATTGGCCTTATATCGGGAACACTTATCATGACGTTTTTGGGTTGCTTTATCAATGCATACATTATGCTTCCGACTTATGCGAAGGCATTTCAGATTCCGATTGAGGGCTTGATTGAGATGGGAACTAAGGTAAATGCTTCAATTACGAATTTGTTCACATTTGTTATGTTTGCCGTTGTTCCATTTAATTTATTAAAAGGTGTACTTGTGTCTATTATTGTGATTTTGATTTACAAAAAAATCAGTCCAATTATCAAAAAACATTAGTTGGGGGATTGTTATGTCAGTGAAGTTTCAAGTGCAGATGACAGATAAATATATGTATGACTTTATGTTATACCACAACTATACACAGATGAGTGGTCTTCTCGGTGCCGTTGCCGGAGTGCTTTGTCTTGCGGTGTTTTTTACAAAAATGAGTAACGGTGACGCAACGTCATCAGTAGTTTGGCTCATGTGTGCGATTCTGTTTTTGGTAGTGAATCCATATAATTTGAAAACCAGAGCGAAGATGCAGGTGAAAAATACTCCGATGTTCCAAAAACCATTGGAATATGAATTGACGGAGGAAGGCGTTGTTGTAAGACAGGAAGAACAGAGTGAGATGATTACTTGGGAGGATTTCACAAAAGCTGTCAGTACAGGAAAAAGTGTTCTTTTATACATTGGACGAATTCGGGCAATCATTCTTCCGAAAGAGTGTATGGGTGAGCAGTACGAGGAAGTGATGAAGATCATTCACACACATATGCCGCCGAAAAAGGTGAAGATTCGCCATATTCATTAGAAGAGGTTAGAGATGATTATTGAGACAAGAAGTGCAGAAGAAACATATCAGTTGGGAATAGAGATTGGTCAAAAGGCAAAAAAAGGACAAGTGTATACTTTGGTTGGCGACCTTGGCGTGGGAAAAACGGTTTTCACCAAGGGGTTAGCAAAAGGACTTGCGATTGATGAGCCAATCAGCAGTCCGACATTTACAATTGTGCAGGTGTATGATGAGGGGCGCTTGCCATTCTATCATTTTGATGTATACCGTATCGGTGACATCAGTGAGATGGATGAGATTGGGTTCGAGGATTATGTTTATGGAGAAGGTGTATCGCTCATTGAGTGGGCAAACCTAATCGAAGAGATTTTGCCGGAGGAGAGAATCGCCATCACCATAGAGAAAGATTTGGAAAAAGGGTTTGACTACCGAAAGATTATCATAGAAGAGGAGGCGTAAGAATGCGCATACTTGCATTAGACAGTTCGGGATTGGTCGCGACAGTTGCGATTGTAGAAGACGATCAGACCATTGCAGAATATACAGTAAATTATAAGAAAACGCATTCTCAGACATTGCTTCCAATGCTGGATGAGATTGTGAAAATGACAGAGTTTGACCTTGATACCATTGATGCCATTGCAGTGGCGGGAGGACCTGGTTCCTTTACAGGACTTCGTATCGGTTCGGCGACGGCAAAGGGATTGGGACTTGCACTTAACAAACCACTCATCCATGTGCCGACAGTAGACGGAATGGCTTATAATCTGTTTGGATGCACGGGATTTATTTGTCCTATAATGGATGCAAGGAGAAGTCAGGTGTATACCGGTATCTATCGTTTTGCACAAGAGTTTGAGATTGTCGAAGAGCAGATGGCAATTGCCGTTCAGGAACTAATCGAGAAACTCAATGCTTACGGAGAGAAGGTAACCTTCCTTGGAGACGGTGTTCCGGTCTATGCAAAACAGTTGGAAGAAGGACTGACGGTTCCGTACAGCTTTGCACCGGCTCACGTAAACAGACAGAGCGCGGCGGCAGTTGGAACTTTAGGTATGAAATATATTGCAGAGGGCAAGACGGAGACGGCAAGAGAGCATCAGCCGGATTATCTCCGCGTCTCACAGGCAGAACGGGAGCGTGCAGAGAAGAATGCCAATCTTTCGTAAGGGAATAGAAGAAGATATTAAATATATTGCTGAGTTAGAGGCAAAGACCTTTTCTGATGCTTGGACAGAAAAAAGCTTACGGGATACATTTGATCAAAAGCAGGCGTTTATCACAGTTGCTGAGGATGACGGCAAGGTGGTCGGATACTGCATCATTTACTATGTGATGGAAGAGGCAGAGATTGCCCGTATTGCTACTAGCGAAGCGATGAGAAGAAAAGGTGTTGGAAATGGTCTTCTGCACTACACATGTGAGTGTTGCAGGGAAAAACAGATAGAGCGTCTTTTGCTGGATGTGAGAGAGAGCAATGAGGATGCGATTGTGTTTTATCAAAAATACGGCTTCCAAACCGAAGGAATGCGTAAGCATTTTTACGAGATGCCAAAGGAGGATGCGGTGCTGATGAGCATGTCTTTGGTTTAGCACTGGTAACAGATACAACGTTTTCCACTAGGATGAGTAGTTGGAAAATATTATAATAGACGTAGCAACTTCAAAGGAGGAAATTGTATGCGTCACTATAAGATAGAAGAAATAAAGACGATAAGAAAAATCATTTGTAATAAATGCGGAAGAGAAATTCCCATGCAAGGCGAAATTGCACAGGAAGATGTGCTTGACGTGGAAAAGAGATGGGGATACTTTTCTAAGAGAGACAATGAAGTGCATAAGTTTGATCTGTGCGAACAATGCTATGACGAACTGATTGCAACATTTCAGATTCCGATAGAAATAGAATAGGCGGGAGAAAATATGTTAGATGTTTGTTTGCTTGGTTGTGGTGGAATGATGCCGCTTCCATATCGCTGGCTGACGGCCCTCATGACGCGTTTTAATGGTAGCAGTTTGCTCATTGACTGTGGTGAGGGAACCCAGGTCGCAATAAAAGAAAAAGGGTGGAGCTTCAAGCCGATTGATGTGATATGTTTTACCCATTATCATGGGGATCATATCAGTGGACTGCCGGGGCTTTTGCTCACGATGGGAAATGCAGACCGCAGAGAGCCTCTTACCATGATTGGGCCAAAAGGTTTGGAACGTGTGGTAAATGCGCTGCGCATCATTGCGCCTGAACTTCCGTTTGAAATTAAATTTATTGAAATTACACAGCCGGAAGAAACCTTTGAAATGAACGGATATCGTTTAAAGGCATTTCGTGTAAACCACAATGTCCTCTGCTACGGTTATACGCTTGAGATTGATCGCGCAGGCAAGTTTGATTTGGAACGTGCAATGGAACAGGAGATTCCAAAACAATATTGGAAACATTTGCAAAAAGGTGAAACGATAGAGGACAATGGCAAGGTCTACACGCCGGATATGGTACTTGGAGCGCCGCGTAAAGGTATTAAATTGACATATACCACAGACACCAGACCGACAAACTCTATCCGTGAGAACGCGAAGGGATCGGACCTTTTTATATGCGAAGGCATGTACGGAGAAGAAGAGAAGGATTCAAAAGCAGTGGAATATAAACACATGACCATGTATGAGGCGGCTGAACTAGCAAAAGGCGCAGGTGTGGAAGAAATGTGGCTGACACATTACAGCCCGTCGCTGAACCGGCCGGAGGAGTACATGGATAAGGTGCGTGAGATTTTCCCGAACGCAAAAGCGGGGAAGGATGGAATGTCGGTTGAACTCACATTTCCGGAGAATTAATGGAACGTTTAACATAAAACTTCAGAACAAGAGGATGAAGATATGACGGAACAGAAAGACATATTGATATTGGCAATCGAGAGCTCCTGCGATGAGACAGCTGCTTCGGTTGTAAAGAACGGGCGCGAGGTTCTATCTAATGTAATCTCGTCTCAGATTGAGCTCCACAAATTATATGGTGGGGTGGTACCTGAGATTGCGTCCCGCAAACATATTGAGAAAATTAATCAAGTAATCGAAGAGGCATTGGAAGAAGCGAATGTGACTTTAGATGATTTGGATGCAATAGGGGTGACTTACGGACCGGGATTGGTTGGAGCACTCCTTGTTGGTGTGGCTGAAGCCAAAGCGATTGCCTATGCGAAGAACCTTCCGCTTGTAGGGGTACATCATATTGAAGGACACATTTCAGCAAATTATATAGAAAACTTAGAACTGGAGCCGCCGTTTATCTGTCTTGTGGTTTCCGGTGGACATACACATCTGGTATGTGTGAAGGATTATGGACAATACGAGATTATCGGAAGAACTCGAGATGATGCAGCAGGAGAAGCGTTTGATAAGGTTGCGCGTGCGATTGGACTCGGATATCCGGGTGGTCCGAAGATTGATAAGTTATCCAAAGAAGGAAATGCGGATGCAATTGTATTTCCAAAGGCACACATCACGGATGCGCCGTACGATTTCAGTTTTAGCGGTGTAAAATCAGCAGTGCTCAATTACATTAACGGTTGCAAGATGAAAGGTGAAGAGTACAACTATGCAGATATCGCAGCTTCTTTCCAAAAGGCAGTCACAGATGTACTTGTAGAAAATGCAATGCGGGCAGTGAAGGAATATGGCCTCAACAAATTCGCCATCGCAGGCGGTGTGGCATCCAACAGTACACTGCGTGCGGCTATGCAGAAAGCATGCGAGAGGGAAGGAATTGAATTCTATCATCCGTCACCGATTTACTGCACAGACAACGCAGCAATGATTGGTGTGGCGGCTTACTATGAATATATCAACGGAACGAGACACGGATGGGACTTAAATGCGGTTCCGAATCTGAAATTGGGAGAGCGTTAGGATGCAAAAGAAGAAATGTACAGCGATTGTTCTGGCAGCAGGTCAGGGGAAGCGCATGGGTACAAAGGTTCAGAAACAATATTTAGAGATTGACGGCAAGCCGGTTTTATATTATTCGCTCCATGCATTTGAACAGTCGGAAATAATTGATGAGATTATCCTGGTGGTGGGTGAAAATCAGTCGGAATATTGTAAGGATGAAATTGTTTCAAAGTATGGAATTAGCAAAGTGAAGAAAATTGTGCAGGGTGGAGCAGAACGCTATCATTCAGTCTGGAATGGATTACAGGAAGTGGTTGATGACGGTTATGTGTTCATTCATGATGGTGCCAGACCGTTTATTTATGAGGAAATCATAAATCGTGCGTATAAAGATGTGCAAAATTGCAAAGCATGTGTAGTAGGGATGCCAGTGAAAGATACAATCAAGTTGGCAGATGATGAAGGGTTTGTTGATGAGACACCGGAGCGCAATTTGGTATGGATGATTCAGACACCACAAGTGTTTGAAAGCGGTCTTGTAAAAAAAGCCTATGCACTCCTTATGGAGCAAAAACACACACATGTTACGGATGATGCGATGGTCATAGAGCAGATGCTGGGACATAAGGTAAAGCTGACAGAGGGCTCTTATGAGAACATCAAAATCACAACTCCGGAGGATTTGGATATCGCAGAAATCTTTGTAAAAAAACTTCCAAAATAATTTAAAAAAGTGTTGACAGTGTCCGTTTCGCATGCTATTATTAGATACGTCGCTGAGCGGACGCGACAACAATAGAATACATGCAGAGGTATCGAAGTGGTCATAACGAGGCGGTCTTGAAAACCGTTTGTCCGAGAGGGCGCGTGGGTTCGAATCCCACCCTCTGCGTTAGAAAAAGATGATTCATTTGAATCATCTTTTTTGTTGTTTTGCGAAGTGTTTTGTGTTAAAGTATAGATGGTTTGGAGAAGTACCCAAGAGGCTGAAGGGGCTCCCCTGGAAAGGGAGTAGGTCGTTAATAGCGGTGCGCGGGTTCAAATCCCGCCTTCTCCGTTTTTAATGGAGGATAAAACATGAATTTAACATACGAACAGGTTGTTTCTGTCACACAAGGTATTGCGTACATGGAGCAAAAGGAAGAAGGTATTCGGTTTCATAGATTTACAGAGGCTCAGGAGAGAGTATATGACAGTTCGGAATTTCACCCGAAGCAGTATGCTACGGCAGGTGTACGTTTGCATTTTAAAACAGACAGCAAATCATTATATATGAAAGTTCTGACCAGCATGGGAAGTAGCCGCAAATTCTTTGCTCATGATATTTTAGTCGATGGCAATTTAATTGGTTCGCTGAAGAATGAGACGGAAGATGTTTTTGGAGAATTTGAAGCAACATTTGAATTAGGTGAGGGAACGAAAGATGTGTGTATCCATTTCCCTTGGTCGGTATGTTCTGTATTAAAAGAATTTTCTCTGGAGGATGGAAGTTTTGTAGAACCTGTGAAAAGAGAAAAAAAGGTGCTTATCTTTGGAGATTCTATCACACAGGGATATGATGCTGTGAATCCAATCAATCGCTATGCAGCAAATCTTGCAGATGCCCTGGATGCAGAAGAATATAATCATGCGATTGGCGGTGAAGTGTTCTGCCCGTGGCTTGCAGAATCAAGGAATAACATCAGTCCGGATTACATATCGGTTGCTTACGGAACGAATCATTGGCATCGTTCTTCCTCCGAAGAGTTTAGAAGTATTTGCGAAGAGTTCTATGACAAACTGGTGGCAAATTATCCGAATGCCAAAATATTTGCATTAACACCGATTTGGAGAAAAGACCGCACCGATATCACACGATTCGCAAGCTTTGAGGAAATCGGAGAGATTATTGCAGATGTAGTGAAGAAGTATGACAATGTTACTTGTGTTTCGGGACGCAATTTCGTTCCAGAGGATGAGACATTGTTCTCGGACTTGTATCTGCATCCAAATGATGAGGGATTTAAGTATTACTCAGAAGGCGTTAGGAAATCGGTAGAAGTATAGTAGGATTTGTTTATAAAGTTTTAATACAATTATTAGCACTCTCGCTTGACGAGTGCTAATTTTTATGTTATACCAAACCTAGAACATGAAAAATGTTTTATGAACATAGGGAGGTAGTGTTATGAATATCAGCAAATTTACACAGAACTCATTACAAGCAGTACAACAATGTGAAAAAGTTGCCTATGAATATGGCAATCAGCAGATAGAACAGGAGCATTTATTATATGCTCTGATTAAACAGGATGACAGTCTGATTCTGAAGTTACTTGAGAAAATGAATATTCAAAAAGAACTTTTTATGAATCGTGTAGAGGAGGCACTACAGAGAAGACCGAAGGTACAAGGAGGCCAGGTATATATTGGTCAGGACCTCAATAAAGTGCTCATTCACGCTGAGGACGAAGCAAAGCAGATGGGCGATGAATATGTTTCTGTTGAACATCTTTTCCTTTCGCTAATCAAATATGCGAATAAGGAACTGAAGAATCTATTTAAGGAACTGGGTATCACACGAGAGGCATTTTTACAAGTGCTTGCAAGTGTGAGAGGAAACCAGAGAGTGACCAGCGATAATCCAGAGGCGACATACGATACGCTGAATAAATATGGACAGGACCTTGTGGAGCGTGCAAGGGATCAGAAGTTGGATCCGGTTATCGGGCGTGATGCAGAGATTCGAAATGTGGTTCGTATTCTTTCCAGAAAGACGAAGAATAATCCGGTGTTAATCGGTGAGCCTGGTGTCGGTAAGACGGCAGCAGTGGAAGGTTTGGCACAGCGTATTGTGCGAGGGGATGTGCCGGAAGCGTTAAAGGATAAGAAGATATTTGCACTTGATATGGGTGCACTGGTGGCTGGTGCCAAATACCGTGGTGAATTTGAGGAGCGTCTCAAGGCTGTTTTGGAAGAAGTGAAAAACAGTGATGGCAATATTATTTTATTCATCGATGAGCTTCATACAATTGTGGGTGCAGGTAAGACAGACGGAGCTATGGATGCAGGTAACATGTTAAAACCGATGCTTGCCCGCGGCGAACTACACTGTATTGGTGCAACTACTTTGGATGAGTATCGTCAATATATTGAAAAGGATGCGGCGTTAGAGAGACGTTTTCAACCGGTTATGGTGGACGAGCCGACTGTGGAGGATGCAATTTCCATTTTGCGTGGTCTCAAGGAACGCTATGAGGTGTTCCATGGTGTAAAGATCACAGACGGTGCATTGGTTGCGGCGGCCACCTTGTCTAACCGCTATATCTCAGACCGTTTTCTTCCTGATAAGGCAATCGACCTTGTGGATGAGGCGTGTGCATTGATTAAGACAGAACTGGATTCTATGCCGACGGAACTCGATGAACTGCAGAGACGTATCATGCAACTGGAAATCGAAGAGGCGGCACTTAAGAAAGAGGAAGACAGACTCAGCAAAGAGCGTCTGGAAAACTTGCAGCAGGAGCTTGCAGAACTTCGCGAGGAGTTCTCCGGCCAAAAAGCTCAATGGGACAATGAAAAAAGTTCAGTAGAGCGCTTGCAGAAGATTCGTGAAGAGATTGAGCAAGTAAACCAGGAGATTCAAAAGGCAAAACAGTCTTATAACTTGGAGCGTGCAGCAGAACTTCAATATGGAAAGCTTCCGCAATTGACAAAACAATTGGAAGAGGAAGAAGAGAAGGTAAAAGAGCGCGAAATGTCCTTGGTACACGAGAGTGTGACGGATGAGGAGATTGCGCGAATTGTATCGCGCTGGACAGGAATTCCTGTTTCCAAACTCAACGAGAGTGAGAGAAATAAGACGTTACATTTGGATGAAGAGTTGCATAGACGTGTGATTGGGCAGGATGAAGGTGTTACGAAAGTAACAGAGGCGATTATCCGTTCCAAAGCAGGTATCAAAGACCCGAGTAAACCGATTGGTTCTTTCTTGTTCTTAGGACCGACCGGCGTTGGTAAGACAGAACTTGCAAAGGCACTTGCAGAGAGCCTGTTTGACGACGAGAGCAATATGGTTCGAATCGACATGAGTGAATATATGGAGAAATACTCTGTATCTAGGCTAATAGGAGCACCTCCGGGATACGTTGGTTATGATGAAGGCGGTCAGCTTACTGAGGCAGTCAGAAGAAAACCATATTCCGTTGTTCTTTTCGATGAAGTGGAAAAGGCACATCCGGATGTATTCAACGTATTACTTCAAGTACTGGATGATGGGCGTATCACAGATTCGCAGGGGCGCACAGTTGACTTTAAAAATACGATTCTCATTATGACATCCAACATCGGTTCTTCTTACCTTCTCGATGGAATCGATGAAAATGGTGACATTCAGCCGGAGAGTGAGACGATGGTGATGAATGAACTTCGTGCACATTTCAGACCGGAGTTCCTCAATCGTTTGGATGAGACGATTATGTTTAAACCACTTACCAAGAAGGATGTGGGACAGATTATTGATTTGCTTGTGAAAGATGTCAATAAACGTTTGGTAGAGCGCGAGGTATCTATTGAACTGACGGATGTAGCGAAGGCTTTTGTCGTAGATGGTGGATATGAACCGATGTATGGTGCAAGACCACTGAAGAGATATCTGCAAAAGCATGTGGAGACCTTGGCGGCGAGACTTATTTTAGAAGGTAATGTCGGACGTGGTAGCGTAATTGTTATTGATGTGGAGGATGGTAAACTCATTGGTAGAGTTAAGGAGCAATTAATGTTATAGTATGAAACCGCAATCTTCGTACGAGGGTTGCGGTTTTTATAGTTGCTATATAGTCGAATTCGGTTTACAATTGAAAAAGAACAAATGCAGGAGAGGACTATGAAAGAGATTATTTTTCATATCGACGTCAATTCCGCTTTTCTGAGTTGGACAGCGGTGGAACAACTGAAAAATGGTGCTGAGTTTGACATCCGGGAGATTCCGGCGATTATCGGTGGAGATCAGCAGTCGCGTCATGGTATTGTACTGGCAAAGTCTGTTCCTGCGAAGAAATATGGAATTGTGACAGGAGAGCCTATTGCGCAGGCAATTCGCAAGTGCCCGGAGGTGAAGATCTATCCGTCGAATCACAGGATGTACAGCGAGCGCAGTGCCGAGTTAATGGATTTTCTTAAGAATTACACACCTGATATCGAGCAGGTGAGTGTGGATGAGTGCTACATGGATTTTACGGGAATTGCCCATCAATATTCCTCGCCTGTCGATGCAGCGTTAGAAATCAAGGATGCTGTCTATAAAAAGTTCGGATTTACGGTCAATGTCGGAATCTCGGTCAACCGTCTTCTTGCAAAGATGGCTTCAGATTTTGAAAAGCCAAACAAGGTGCATACCTTATTCCCTGAGGAGATTCCTCTAAAAATGTGGCCACTTCCGGTTTCAGAATTATATATGGCAGGCCGCTCCAGTGTGGAGGTTTTGCATAAATTAGAGATTCGAACTATCGGAGAGTTGGCACAGGCAGACCCGGCTTTGCTCGAATTACACCTGAAAAGTCATGGGCGAACGCTGTGGGAATTTGCGAATGGAAAAGGAAGTTCGAAGGTAATCCGCGAGCATGTGGAAAATAAGGGGATTGGGAATTCTACCACACTTTCTAAAGATGTGACTACGGAGGAACGGGCAAAGGAAGTGCTCCTTATGCTGGCTGAAACGGTTGGAGGAAGACTTCGAAAAGAGCGGCAGAAGGCAAGTATGGTCAGTGTAGAGATTAAGTACAGTACCTTCCAATCTGTTTCGCATCAAAAGCAAATTGCGAGGGCTACGAATACAGATCAGGTGATTTATGAAAATGCCTGCGAATTGTTTCATGAGTTGTGGAATGGTGAGCCGATTCGCCTTCTGGGGGTTCGAACATCAAAACTTAAAAGTGATGACGCACCGGAACAGATGAGCATTTTTGATTATCAATTTGAAGAGAAAAATGATAAGGCGAAAGAGGAAAAACATCGCAAACTTGACCATGCGTTAGATGAGATTCGTAAAAGGTTTGGCGATGAGGTGATTAAAAGAGGCACTTTTCTAAAATAGGCCTACAACAAATGTTGGGGTGTGCGCGGAAAACAGATTTTTTCAATGACAATTTCAAATACTTATAGAGGTTACGCTTCGGTACATTCTTTTCTATTACCAGAGCAGTGTAAGGGAACCTAGTGTTTCTTGAATCCCAATTCACATAAAAGTCACTTGCCAAAAAGTATGTTTGAGAAACCATGCGCTCTGCATCTGAAATATATGCTTGACAACTGTGCGAGAGATTCTGGAAAAGACTAAGCAACTGCGTCCAGAGATGATATAAGGGTGGCTGTTACAAAACTCCCGTTGGTCAAACAATTGTACCAGCCACCCACATTTTCTGTCCTGCAGTTGCAAGGCTTTTCACAGAATCTCACGAGGTTATCTCACACATATTTCAGATGCAGAGCGCTATTGGTTTCGAGTTTACTTTTTGCAAGTGTAATATCTTCATGTGAATGGGATTCTTAGAAACTCTTGTTCCTGAAGCCCCTGCTCTGGTAGAAAAGAATGTACCGAAGCGTATGTTTATAAAATCGTTTATTGTCATTGAAAAAATCTGTTTTCCGCGCACACCCCAACATTTGTTAAAATAGTGCTTCTTTTTTTGTGGTGTAAATTTTGCAAGAATATAAAAAGTGTGATACAATATAAATAACTATGTGGAATTTTAGGAGGCTTAGACAATGAAACTGACAAAGCTTTTGGAAAGATTAGATTACGAGGTGCTGCAGGGCAGCGATGAGATAGAGATTACAGAGTTTACGAACGATTCAAGAAAAGAGATGCATGAAGGCTCAGCATTTGTGTGTATCAAGGGTGCTGTGTTTGACGGACATGATTATGCGGCAGATATGGCGGCAAAAGGAGCAAGCGCAGTTATTGTGGAGCGTGATGTAGAGGCACCGGAAGGTTTGACGGTTATAAAGGTTGCTGACACAAGATATGCACAGGCACTTGCATCAGCAGCATATTTTGGCTATCCGGCAGATGAACTCAAAGTTATTGGTATTACCGGAACTAAGGGCAAGACTACCACAACCTATATGGTAAAATCCATTTTAGAGGGTGTTGGACATAAGGTTGGATTAATCGGAACCATTGAATCCATTATTGGGGATGAAGTGATTCCATCGAAGAACACGACTCCGGAATCCTTTACGATTCACGAGTATTTCAGAAAAATGGTCGATGCAGGCTGTGACTGCGTGGTTATGGAGGTTTCTTCGCAGGGACTCATGCTCCACAGAACGGCAGGAATTCCATTTGAGATTGGTATCTTTACAAATCTCGGAGAAGACCATATCGGTCCGAACGAGCATGCGGATTTTGAGGATTACAAACGTTGTAAAGGCTTACTTTTTAAACAGTGTAAGCTTGGTATTGCAAATGTAGATGATGCACATTTCGAAGACGTATTTAAGGAAGCGACCTGTAAGATAGAGACATTTGGTTTCTCAGAGAGAGCAGACCTTCGAGCAACGGATGTGAAACTAGTATCTACTCCGGGACATTTAGGCGTTGCTTACAAGGCAAGTGGTCTGATGGATTTTGATGTAGAAATCGATATTCCGGGAACCTTCAGTGTATACAATTCTTTGACAGCGATTGCCGTGTGCAGTCATTTTGATGTTCCTGCAGAAAAGATTGCAGCGGCACTGAAATGCGCGAAGGTAAAAGGAAGAATCGAGATGGTAAAGGTGTCCGAGGATTTCACACTCATGATTGACTATGCGCACAATGCCATGAGTCTCGAGAGCCTTTTGACTACTCTTAAGGAATACAACCCGAAACGTCTGGTATGCTTGTTTGGATGTGGTGGTAACCGCTCAAAAGCAAGACGTTATGAGATGGGAGAGGTATCAGGTAACCTTGCAGACCTGACCATTATCACATCTGACAATCCGCGTTTCGAAGAGCCGCAAGATATTATCAATGACATTAAAATCGGTATTGGTAAGACAGAAGGAAAATATGTGGAGATTATAGACCGAAAAGAAGCTATCCGCTATGCAATCGACGAAGCGCAGGTAGGTGACGTGATTGTACTTGCAGGAAAAGGTCATGAGGATTACCAAGAGATCAAGGGCGTGAAATACGATATGGATGAACGCATGCTGATTTCTGAGGTGGTAGCAGAAAGCAAACGAGAAGGTTTGATTCGATAAATTACATTTTGGGAGAAAAGGAGCAGTTGCCCGTGTACGCGAAGGTAATCGTTGACATTACACATGAAAAACTGGATAAAGTATTCGAGTACAGGATTCCTTCTGAATTGGAGGGTGTGCTGCAGGTTGGCATGGAAGTGATTGTTCCGTTTGGGAAAGGGAACCGTGAGACCAATGGTTATGTCATCGGCATTGCGGAAACCTGTGAATATGAGGCTGAAAAGGTGAAACCAATTCTTCGTCCAGCCGAAAAACGTCTGGCAATTGAAGGGAAACTCGTTGCCCTGGCAGGGTGGATGAAGGAGCATTATGGCGGCACGATGATTCAGGCACTAAAGACCGTTCTTCCTATTAAGAAGGAAGAAAAGCAACAAATCAAACGCTATGTAAGACTTCTTTTGTCTCAGGAAGATGGTAAAGAAAAATTAGAAGAATATTTGAGGAAAAACCAAAAGGCGAGAGTTCGTGCATTAGCGGCACTTCTCGACAATGGAGTTCTGGAATATGAATTTTTGATTAAGAAACTGAGTGTCAGCCGAGAGGTCCTTTGTGCTTTGGAGGATCAGGGCGTAGCGCAGATTGAATCGGAGCATGTGTTCCGCAATCCGATTAAGGACAGAAAGCAAGACTGGAAGCCTGTGGCTTATACAGAGGAACAACAGAATGCGATTGATTGTTTCAGAGAAAATTATTTAAAAGGCGAACATAAGACATATTTATTATACGGTGTAACTGGAAGTGGTAAGACAGAAGTTTATATGGAGATGATTGCCCGTGTGCTTCGAGATGGCAAGCAGGCGATTGTGCTGATTCCTGAGATTGCACTTACCTATCAGACGGTGATGCGTTTTTATAAGAGATTTGGCAATCGCATCTCTATTCTGAATTCACGAATGTCAAATGGTGAACGCTATGACCAGATGATGCGTGCCAAAGAGGGTGGCATCGATGTGATGATTGGACCGCGTTCGGCACTTTTTACACCATTTCCGAATCTAGGACTGATTGTGATTGATGAGGAACATGAGCCAACATATAAGAGTGAGCAGATACCACGTTATCACGCCAGAGAGACTGCGATTGCAAGAGCGAAGCTGGAAGGCGCAAGTGTGGTGCTTGGTTCCGCAACTCCGTCACTAGAGGCATTTTACAGAGCAGAGCAGAGTGAGTATGAGATATTGACTTTGCGGGAACGCTCACAGAAGCAATCGCTTCCAACGGTGCATACGGTAGATTTGCGAGAAGAATTAAAGGCGGGCAACCGTTCGATTATCAGTGAGAAATTACATGAACTGATGGAAGACCGATTGGAGAAACGACAACAGACGATTTTGTTTATCAACCGAAGAGGATATGCCGGATTTATTTCCTGTCGTGCTTGCGGTCATGTGGTAAAATGCCCGCACTGTGATGTGTCCATGACTTCCCACAGGGGAGGAAAGCTTGTCTGTCACTATTGTGGCTACGAAGAGCGAGAGAATAGCATTTGTCCGGAATGTGGCTCGAAGCATATCGGTGGCTTCCGTGCGGGAACTCAACAGATTGAGGAATTGGTAAAGAGAGAATTTCCACAGGCGAGAGTGCTTCGCATGGATATGGATACCACCAAAGAAAAGGATGGACATGAGAAAATCTTAGAGACTTTTGCAAATGAGGAAGCTGATATTTTGATTGGCACTCAGATGATTGTGAAGGGTCATGATTTTCCGAATGTTACGCTGGTTGGAATTTTAGCGGCGGATTTATCGCTCTATGCGGATGATTATCGCGCAGGGGAGCGTACCTTCCAATTGCTGACGCAGGCGGCAGGGCGCGCCGGCAGAGGCAGAGAGAAAGGTGAGGTTGTGATTCAGACCTATAGTCCGGAACACTATGCGGTTCAGACAGCCGCAAATCAGGACTACGAAGCCTTTTATGAGGAAGAGATTACGTACCGCAAACTGATGGGATATCCGCCGGCAGAGCAACTTTTGGCAATTCTTGTCGCAGGAGAAGACGAGCAATTACTTGAAACTGCGTGCACATATTTGAAAGGATATGCGGAGCGTGTCAATCGCTATGGTGCGGGAATCATCGGTCCGGCAAGTCCTTATGTGGGAAAAGTGAACGATGTTTACCGAAAGGTGATTTACATTAAACACGCCAGATACGAGGCACTTACCGACATCAAAGATAAATTAGAACAGTATATTGAAGTGAATTCAGGATTTGGTAAACTTCGGATTCAGTTTGACTTCAATCCAATGAATATATTTTAATGAGGAGAATAGGACAATGGCAGTTAGAGAGATTCGTGTACAAGGAGATGAAGTTCTCACAAAAGTATGTAAAGAGGTAAAGGCGCTGACGCCGAGAACTCTTGTTTTAATCGAGGATATGCTTGATACCATGTATGAGGCACAGGGTGTAGGACTTGCAGCACCACAGGTTGGTATCTTAAAAAGAATCGTCGTTATCGATGTTGGAGAAGGACCGGTTATTCTGATTAATCCGGAGATTCTGGAAACATCCGGAGAGCAGACCGGCGATGAAGGATGCTTAAGTGTTCCGGGACTTGCAGGTCAGGTGACGCGCCCGAATTATGTGAAAGTCAAAGCGTTCGATGAAAATATGGAAGAAGTTATTTACGAAGGTGAAGGACTTCTCGCAAGAGCGTTCTGTCATGAGTTGGATCATTTGGACGGACACTTATACGTGGAAAAAGTAGAAGGCGAACTTCACGAACCGGTGTATGAAGAAGAGGCAGACGAGGAAGAATAAGGAGGAAGGCAAATGAAAGTCATTTTTATGGGAACTCCTGATTTTTCAGTAGGAACATTAGAGGCGTTGATAACAGCAGGACATGATGTGGTGCTTGCAGTGACTCAGCCGGACAAACCAAAGGGTAGAGGCAAGGAGATGCAGTTCACTCCGGTTAAGGAATGCGCGCTGCAATATGATATTCCAGTCTATCAGCCGAGACGCGTGCGTGAGCCGGAATGCATAGAAGAACTTCGAAAATACGAGGCAGACATCATGGTTGTCGTGGCGTTTGGTCAGATTCTTCCGAAAGAAATTTTGGAGATGACAAAGTATGGATGTGTCAATGTGCATGCTTCCTTACTTCCGAAATATCGCGGTGCGGCTCCAATTCAATGGTCCATTATTGACGGTGATGAAGTGACTGGCGTTACAACCATGCAGATGAATGAAGGTCTTGATACAGGCGATATGCTTCTCAAGGTAGAGATTCCGATTGAGGCAAAAGAGACCGGAGGAAGTCTGCACGATAAATTGGCAGAAGCCGGGGCAAAGCTTTGTGTGGAGACACTGGAAGGCTTGGAAACTGGTACAATTACACCGATTCCACAGGGAGAAACGACGACGTCCTATGCGAAAATGCTGGATAAGCAGCTTGGAAATATTGAGTGGAGTAAGAGTGCCATTGAAATCGAGCGCCTGATACGCGGACTTAGTCCTTGGCCGAGTGCATACACCAACTGGAATGACAAGGTGATGAAAATCTGGGATGCATCGTGTGCATCTTGTGAGGCACAGGGCAATCCAGGTACCATTGTGCAAGTCAAGAAGGACGCTTTTCTTGTGCAGACAGGAGACGGTGTACTGGAAGTGCGCGAGCTTCAGATTCCGGGCAAGAAACGTATGGATGCAGGTGCCTTCCTTAGAGGATATCAGGTAAAAGAAGGAGAGATGTTAGGATGATGTTTTATCCAATGTATTTTGACCCAACCTATTTTTTGGTGCTTATTGGAGTAGTGTTAAGTCTACTCGCTTCCGGAAAGGTAAAAAGTACATTTTCAAGATACTCGCAAATGCGAAACAGTCGGGGACTTACCGGTGCGCAGGCGGCAGAGCAGGTGCTTCATACAGCAGGCATTTACGATGTCAGAATTGAACATGTGGGAGGAAATCTTACGGACCACTATGATCCTAGGACAAAGGTGCTTCGCTTATCTGATTCCGTGTATGGACAGACTTCAGTTGCAGCAGTTGGCGTTGCGGCACACGAGTGCGGACATGCGATTCAGCATGCAAGAGGGTATGCACCGTTAAAACTTCGTAGTACACTTGTGCCAGTGGCAAATTTTGGAGCCAAGCTCGCATGGCCGTTGATTATTTTTGGCTTATTTATCAGGGGCGAATCATCAACGCTTCTCATCAACGCAGGTATTATTGCATTTTTGGCAGCGGTGGTCTTTCAACTTGTGACCTTGCCAGTGGAATTTAATGCGTCGAACCGTGCAATCCGCATGCTTGCAGACAGCGGTATGATGTATGGGGAAGAGATTAAAGGTGCGAAAAAGGTGCTGAGTGCGGCGGCACTCACCTATGTGGCAAGTGCGGCTACAGCGATT
This sequence comes from Faecalimonas sp., assembly GCA_045577115.1. GTDB lineage: Bacteria > Bacillota > Clostridia > Lachnospirales > Lachnospiraceae > Faecalimonas. The sequence continues at coordinate 17,887 of JAZNHX010000153.1, forward strand.
TTACAGCTCCTTCGTATCCTGATTTTAACCGGAGGAAGAAGACGTAATGACTAGAGAGTTGGTGCTTGGAGTTCTCTTAGAGGTGACACGGGATGGGGAATACAGCCATATTTCCCTACGAAATGTCCTGACAAAATATCAGTATCTGGACAAACGTGACCGTGCGTTTATCACGAGAGTGGTAGAGGGAACTCTGGAGCATATGATTGAGATTGATTATATCATTAATCAATTTTCAAAAGTAAAAGTGAATAAGATGAAACCAGTGATACGTTGCATTCTTCGAAGTGCAGTGTATCAGCTAAAATATATGGACAGTGTGCCGAATTCAGCGGCGTGCAATGAGGCTGTGAAGCTGGCAGTGAAAAAAGGCTTTGCAAGTCTCAAGGGCTTTGTCAATGGTGTGCTTCGCAGTATCGAGAGAAATCTGGATACGATTACATATCCGGATGAAGCAAATCTTTTGGAGTATCTAAGTGTGAAATATTCTATGCCTGAGTGGATTCTTCGAAAATGGCTTGCTCAGTATGACAGAGTGACTGTAGAAATGATGTTGGGGGATTTTCAGAAGGAAAAGCCGACTACAATTCGTGTGAATCGAAATGTTATGTCCAAAGAGGAATTGACCCAGAGTTTGGAAAAACAAGGCGTACATGTGGAAAACCATCCATATCTTTCCGATGCAATGCGGATAACTTCCTATGACTATCTGGCGGATCTGGACAGTTTCCAAAAAGGCGCATTCCATGTGCAGGACATCAGCTCAATGTTGGTTACGCATCTTGCCAATCCGCAGGAAGGCGATATTGTAATTGATGTCTGTGCGGCACCGGGCGGAAAATCACTTCACATGGCGGAACTACTTCGAGGAACCGGACATGTGGAGGCGAGAGATTTAACTGAATACAAGGTGAATCTAATCTGGGACAACATTCAGCGTTCCGGTATGAAAAACATTGAAGCAGTTTGTCAGGATGCAACGGTTTTTGACGAGGAGTCGTTAGAGAAGGCGGACATTGTTGTGGCAGACCTACCATGCTCCGGACTTGGCGTACTTGGGAAAAAGACAGATTTAAAATATAAGATGACAGAGCAGACACAGAGTAATTTAGTAAAACTGCAGAGAGACATTTTGTCAAAGGTAAAGGCTTATGTTAAACTGGGTGGTACGTTGATTTACAGTACTTGCACCATCAATGAGGCAGAAAACATGAGCAACGTAGAGTGGTTCTTATCTGAAAACAAAGACTTCAAATTGGTGCCTGTCAAAGAAGATTTGTGTGAAGAATTAAGGGAGAGCGTTGTACGCGACGGATGTTTGCAACTCTTGCCCGGCGTGCATAAGAGTGACGGATTTTTTATTGCAAAGTTTAAGAAGGTGAATTATGAATAAAAAAGATCTCAAATCTTTGACATTTGACGAATTGAAAATAGAGATGGAGGGCATCGGTGAAAAGGCTTTTCGCGCAAAACAGATTTACGAATGGCTACATGTAAAATTGGTGGATTCTTTTGAGGAGATGACGAATCTCTCTAAAACTCTTCGTGAGAAGCTGGATAGTCAGTACCGAATTCCAATGGTGAAGATGGTGGAACGTCAGATTTCCAAAATCGACGGAACGAATAAGTTCTTGTTTCAGTTGGAAGACGGACATGTGGTAGAGAGTGTTCTCATGCGATATAAGCATGGCAATTCGGTGTGCATTTCCTCGCAGGTGGGATGTAGAATGGGATGCAGGTTTTGTGCATCCACAATCGGCGGATTGGAGCGAAACTTGCTTCCTTCCGAGATGGTCGGAGAGATTTATCAGATTCAGAAGATATCCGGCGAACGTGTGGCAAATGTGGTTGTGATGGGATCCGGTGAACCGCTTGATAACTATGACAACTTTGTAAGATTTGTTCATCTGCTGAGTGATGAGCATGGCTTACATATTAGTCAGCGTAATATAACCATTTCCACATGTGGAATCGTGCCGAACATGAAACGCTTGGCAGATGAGCAGTTGCAGATTACGTTGGCGCTATCGCTACACGGTTCAACACAGGAAAAACGCAAGGTACTGATGCCGATTGCGAACAAGTATGAATTGTCGGATGTACTTGAGGCTTGTGACTATTATTTTGAAAAAACAGGGCGAAGAATTACGTTTGAATACAGCCTGGTTCAGGGTGTCAATGATAGAGAAGAAGATGCGGAAGAGTTAATCGGAATCTTAAAAGCTCGGAATTGCCATTTGAATCTCATTCCAGTAAATCCGATAAAAGAGCGAAATTTCGAGAAACCAAGCAGAAAAAGTGCAGAGAATTTCAAAAATAAACTTGAAAAAAGCGGAATAAATGTTACTATAAGAAGAGAAATGGGCTCGGATATTGATGGGGCCTGTGGACAGTTGAGACGACGTTACGTTGAGACGAAATAAAGGAGATAAAAAGCCTTTAATAACAAGGAAAAATAGAAGAAGAAAGATTTTGAATGCTACCATCCAAGTTCTCTTCGATTCCCAAATAATAAAAGCAATTTGATGCGAGAAAGACGCACGTAGGACGCGCGTAAGACGCAAAAGATGCTTTTCGTAAGACGCATAGGAGGGAATCGTATGGCAAGAAAGAGAGCGAACGGAGAAGGTAGCATTTCTTATGATAAACGGAGAAAACGCTATCGGGCGAAAATTACAGTGGGCTGGGAAGTAAACGAGAAAACAGGACGATTAAAGCAAATCACGGAAGATATTGGTTCCAATTTTAAGACCCAATCGGAGGCGGCACAAGCAATAGAGGAATATAAGAAAAATCCGTTTGACCTTCGTGATAAAAACATTACGTTCAGCCAGTTGTACGAAAGATGGTTTCCAGAATTCATAGGGGACCATAAATCTCATGAATATAGAATTAAAGCGGCGTATAAGTATTGTGGCTCCTTGTACAATAAGAAAATTAGAGAAATCTCAATTGTCAATATGAAAACAGCCATTAGTGCAGGCACAACAGTAGAAACCCGGGGGAAATACAAGGGACAACGAAAAACTGCTTCGCCATCAACCAAAGAGGCTATGAAATATCTTTTTAATCATCTACTTCAGTATGCAACAGAAGCCCGTTTGATAGAACGAAACTACGCTCGGGATTTTAATTTGGACAAAAAGGTCTTCAAGGAAAAAGAACAGAATCGGAAAATCAAGGACCCATTCACAAAAGAAGAGATGGAGATAATGTGGCGAGCAATTGATTTCGTGCCGTTTATTGATATGGTTTTATATGCTTGTTATAGTGGATGGAGACCATCTGAGTTGGTAGAACTCAAAATTGAGGATGTAGACCTCGAGAGTGAATTTATCCGCGGTGGTATCAAAACAGATGCGGGAATCAATCGGTTAGTGCCAATTCATCCGAAAGTAATGCCAATAGTGAAGAAATATTATGATGAGGCTATTGAGGCAGGTAGTAAATATTTATTCAATGATGTCGGGAAGAAGAAGGGGCTTGGCTTATCCTACGACCAATACCTCAGCCGATTCAATAACGCTATGGTACTATTAAAGTTTCGTCTGGCGATTACTCCACATTATACCCGACACACATTTATTAGTATGGCGAAAAGCATGGACGTGAAGATGAACGAACATATATTGAAACTATTGGCAGGACACAAAGAAGATGATTTGACAGAACACGTTTACACACACCGCGAACTGGAAGAACTAAAGCAAGAAATGCGATTGATAAAATAGACGTTGACAAGCAAAACTGAAGCGCGCTAACATGTGCGCACGCAGTACATACCAAACACATGGGAACAGGGTAGTAAAATGCTACGGTGTTCCTTTTTTGTTGGAAAATGCAGTATGTTTTAGTTTTGGAAGAAAAAATACAAAAATTATCTGAGCAAAATGAAATTTTCACTCATACTATGAGAAACGGAAAGAATTCCGTACATCAAAAAAAGGAGGATTTTTAAATGTTAAAAATTGAACAAAGTGAATTAAATGATTTCTATTCAAGATGGGTGCCACAGTATATGGCGGAGTTTCAACAAATGCTTGCAGAAGAAGGCAAGTGGATTCTTGAAAAAGATTATTTTGGCCCGATTTTAGAAGCAGAAGGTTGGGATTACGAACGGCTGGAACAAGATACAAACTTCTGGCACTACTACAAAAACACCATGGAAGCCCTTGGCCTTGAAGAACCGCACGCAGAACATTTGAAAAACTTGGAGGTAGAAGCACAGGCGTATCTTTCAGAATTCTTTCAATGTAATCAAATGCCGTCATTCAACACAGATATGCAAATTAATACCAACGCTCATGAATGGATTGTTGGTGACAAAGTAATTAGAATGGACATAAAAAAGGGGTTCTTTATAGAGCGAGCAGGACGCCATGCAATTTGTCCAGAGGGAGTCAGCGTAGAAATTACGAGGTACTGGTTACATATGCGAGGTCCATCATTTACAGGTGACGGACAGGCACTCTTGTTGAATATTTGGGGTGATTTTACCAATGCGAAAACAATTCATGATATTTTCGATATTTCAGTCCTACCAATCGGAACAACAGGGGCAATGCCCAAAATGAAATCTATGAGGCGCACAAAAACAGAAATGCGAAAACTGAAAGAGAAGGAGGAAAAATAGAATGAAATCGAAAGAAGTAAAATCAGAGGACGTGATGGTCTTTAGGACAAAAACAGAGCCGGATTTTATGCCAATCCCACAGGCCTTGTTGGATGAAATAGCAGAAATGGAAGCACTTGAATCTGAAAGGAGGTAGTTTGATATACCTCTTTCTTTGCTGTAGAGTACGCCTGCGATGCCTTCAATTTAAAACTATCGATATGGTGATAAAAGTACTCATTGCCTAAAATTTGTTTTGATTCTAATT
>JAZNHX010000154.1:0-3961 GCA_045577115.1 Faecalimonas sp.
AGTGGGGCATCCACATCATCCGTTATTTTTGGGTAGTGAAAGTTTTATGGTGGTTTTTGTTGTACACGAATATGTACAAATGTTGAAATGAAAAAGGGGTGTGCTTTATATGGGTTAGCCAATAGAAGAAAAAACAATAGAAGAATTAGTTAAGGAAGCAAACCTCTTACTGCAAAATTGTAAAGAAATGACCTACGAGGAAGAAATGCAAGATGATGCAGAAGGCGGTTATTTTGAAGATGACTAGTATTATTAAAAGGAGTCACATATGAGAAGAGCAGATCGTGAAATCACCAACTGTGATAAAATCCGCACAATTATTGACAACTGCCATTGTTGTCGTCTTGGGTTCAATGACAATGGCGAGGTTTACATTGTGCCAGTGAATTTCGGTTATACATATGAGAATGAAAAATACACATTTTATTTCCATGGAGCGAAGGAAGGTCGCAAGGTGGAGTTAATGCAAAGAAGTCCATACGTTGGCTTTGAGATGGATACGAATTACCAATTGACAGAAGCAGATGTTGCATGTGCGCATTCTGCGCGTTTCCAGAGTATTATCGGAAATGGTAATATTAGTATTTTGCATGACATGGAGGAAAAGCGCCAAGGGCTTCAGATTATCATGGAACATAATACAGGGAAAAGAGATTGGGATTTCCCTGAGAAAATGTTACAGGAGGTTGGCGTATTTAAGTTGGAAGTGACTGATATGGCATGCAAGGAACATTTGTAAAAAAGAGGTAAAGTAACATGATTGTATATTTTACAGGCACAGGCAACAGCAGGTACTGTGCAAAGATGCTTACGGACAAGCTGGAAGATGAATTGTTAGATTCATTTAAGTTTATAAAAAGCGGAATTTCGGCAGAACTGAGTTCATCTACGCCGTGGGTGTTTGTATCACCGACGTACTGTTGGCAGTTGCCACACATTTTCGAAGATTTTATTCGAAGGTCGCGTTTCGAGGGATGCAAGGAAGCATATTTTGTCATGACCTGTGGCAGTGATATTGGAAATGCGGGTGAGAAGATTCAAAAGTTATGCGAGGAAGTAGGGCTTACATTTAAGGGAGTTTTGCCTGTTGTGATGCCGGAAAACTATATCGCGATGTTTGAGGTACCACAGCCGGAGATTGCTAAGCGCATTGTTCTGGTTGCAAAGCGTTCGCTTTTGAGAGCAGTGAAGCTAATTCGAAAGGGAGAAAGATTTCCAGAACGGAAAGTACATTTGCTGGATAAGTTTAAGTCCGGACCGTTGAATCCATTTTTTTACAAGATATTCGTAAAAGCAAAGGCATTTTATGCGACGGATGTTTGTATTGGATGCGGGAAGTGTGCGAATACTTGTGTGATGAATAACATTTCCATAAAGGATGGTAAGCCAGAGTGGGGCGATGCATGTACGCATTGTATGGCGTGTATTTGCGGTTGTCCGACAGAGGCGATTGAGTATGGAAAGAAGAGTCTGGGAAAACCGAGATATATGTGTGAGGAGTATCAGAAGTAGGAGAGAATCCCTATTCTTCAACGATAAGAGGACATTGGTGGTGGGAGAGGATTATGTGCTCACCGGTTTTAAGGAGAAAGAATGGGTAGAGAAGATTTTGAAATAATTCGTAGCAATCGCAAAACCATTTCTTTGGAAATTACTTCGACAGGACAAGTTCTGGTGCGTGCGCCAAAGCGTATGTCAGAGACGGAGATTCGTGCGTTTGTAGAGTCAAAGTCGTCCTGGCTTGCAAAGCATTTGCAAAAGAAGGAAAAAGATGTGGAAGCACTGAAGGAAGAAGGTTTCTTTACAACACAAGAGATAAAGAGACTTGAGGCGTTGGCAAAGCAGGTGATTCCGGAGAAGGTTGCCTACTATGCGAGGATTATGGGGGTTACCTATGGGAGCATCTCTATTCGCAAGCAGAAGACAAGATGGGGAAGTTGTAGCCGAGAGGGGAATCTGAATTTCAACTGTCTGCTGATGATGGCGCCACCAGAGGTGTTGGATTACGTTGTGGTTCATGAACTTAGTCATAGGCTGGAGATGAATCATTCTGCGAGGTTCTGGACGCAGGTGGAAAAGGTGTTGCCAGATTATAGAGGGCCGCGCAAATGGTTGAAGGAGCATGGCGGGAAGTTGATGATGAGGATGCATGGAGAGTAGAAAAGGTGGTATATTGGTTGTGAAAAGGAGAAAGATAGTTTGTAAAGTTTTATCTGCATTGCTGTGTATATTCAGTTTTGCAGGTTGCAATCAAAAGGAGACTACTATGAAGAATACGTATGAACAAATCACACCTGAGGAAGCAAAAGGGATTATGGACACTGAGCAGAATTATATTATTCTTGATGTGCGCACAGAGGAAGAGTTTGCTGAAGGGCATATTGCGGGTGCTATTCTGATTCCTGATTATGAGATTACAGAGAAGGCAGAGAGCATTCTAACGGATAAGGAGCAGCAGATTCTTGTCTATTGCCGAAGTGGCAGACGGAGCAAAAATGCCGCAAGTCAACTTGTGAAACTTGGTTATACCAATGTAAAAGAGTTTGGTGGTATTATTGATTGGCCGTATGGGACTACGATGGAATAATAGAGGGGAAGGAATGTAATTTATGAAAGTAACATATATTCACCATAGTGGATTTTTGGTAGAAACAGACAGCTGCTATTATTTGTTTGATTATGAAAAGGGAAATTTACCTTGCATGGATGTAAGCAAGTCCATTATTGTCCTGTCTAGTCATGGTCATCATGACCATTATAATCCGGAAATTTTTTCATTGTTGAAGAGTTGTGGGATGCAAATGGTATATGCAATATTATCAGATGATATCGAAGTTCCGGAATTAATAACTGTGCTTCAGATCTCATCAGGAAATGAATATCAACTGTGGATGAGCCAAAGATTGACTACTTTTGAATCTACAGACGTGGGCGTGGCATTTTTGATTGAAGATCAAGGAGAGATTATTTACCATGCAGGCGATCTAAATGATTGGGTGTGGCAAGAAGAAAGTCCTTTCTACAATGAGCAGATGACAAGGGCTTATCGACAACAAATAGATTTACTTTCTAAGAAATTGGGCCATCGAGAAATCGATGTTGCATTTGTAGTTCTGGATCCAAGGCAAGAAAGTAATTATGATAGAGGAATGTGTTATTTCTTAGAACATGTTTCAGCAAAAGAGGTATATCCAATGCATTATTGGGGAAATTCGCATATCGTGGACGTGTTCTTAAACGAACACACAGAATATATATCTAAGATAAAAAAACAGAATTAAATACAACGCGCAATGCGCAGAAAAGAGGTTGTTTATGAAATTTAAAATGGTACATGAAAATTACAATGTGGCTGATCTGGAGAAATCTATTGCGTTCTATGAAAAAGCATTGGGTCTTCAAGAAGTCAGACGTAAAAACGGAGATGGCTTTATCCTTGTTTACATGGGAACAGAAGAAGGTAATTTTGAATTAGAACTTACATGGTTAGAAGGACATCCACAACAATACAATTTAGGAGAATGTGAATTTCATTTGGCTTTTGAAACTGATGATTATGAAGCAGCATATAAACTTCATAAAGAAATGGGTTGTATCTGTTATGAAAATCCGGCGATGGGAATTTACTTCATCATTGATCCAGACGGATATTGGTTGGAAATCGTGCCTGCGAGGAAATAATTGAATGTAAAAACAATATTCATCTGCCACGGCAGGAGTGGGAAAATAGAGAGAAAATCAAGAGTTTTCAAGAAACCCAAGGGTTTTGGTAGGCGAGTTTAGGACAGCACAGGCGGAGATTAATAAGGGAAAAGAGACGAAGGCGATAACGCAGAAGATGTTTAAGGTGGTGTGACTTATAAATTAAGATACAAAAAATGTCGTATTTTATGGTAATATATGTTAGAATTTAAATGAGTTTATCAATGCAAGGTGATTAAAGGGAAGTATTCCCTTTGTT
>JAZNHX010000155.1:0-7106 GCA_045577115.1 Faecalimonas sp.
GTATTATCTGTAAAAGGAGAAATAATATACCAAGGATTAATTTTAATTGCGTGAAATTCCACGGAATTAAAGTTTATATATAATAACCTTAATTATACCTCTTCTTGAATAAATGCAGTTCCATTCGTACGTACTCTGACCACCACGCGCACATATTCCTCTCCTGTTTGAAAATACTTAACAAAAGTAACTGACTGATCCGAAGGATTTCTTCCCACATAACTAGGGGCAGCTAGAATATCACTTATGTAGAGAAAATATTTTTCATATTCATATGGGTGTCTGCTTTTAATATGTTCAATATTACTGGGGCCTATGTATATAGGGGTTCCTGCAGTTATTTTCAATTCTAAAAGTTCAATGACTTCCTATGAAAAAAATCCTATCTTTTGTTTTCCCACTGCAACACTCCCTCCTTGCAATCATTAGTTTAAACAAAATATAAGGTGGTTTCAAATTGTAACCAACTGCTGACAATTTGTCAGCAACTGAATAATTATTCTTTCAGAACATCTTTTTCATCCTTTGACCGATATAAAGAAAAAAAGCACCGCATTTTTGCGATGCCCTAGTTTGATCTTACTTTTTTAAAGTATCTTCTTTACCGCGATATACTACAAACTTGCAGAAAAGGAATTCCAACACAAAATTTGCTAACATCGTCACAATTAAGATAATAAAATCATTTAAACCTGCACCTTCTGCCAAATTGCCTAGATATGTAGACAGCGGTGTAAATACCAAGTAAAATCCAAACACCTTAGCCATTGCTACCGGCACGTTTGCCGCTGACTTAAAAGTATATCGGCGGTTCAAAGTAAAGTTCCATAGGATTGAAAGCACCAATGAAATTAAATACGGAATCCAATAATCCTTTACAAATATTTCAAGTAGAGCAAAGGAACCGATTTGAATTACACCGGCAGAAATAGAAAATAGTGTGAATTTCAGTGCCTGCCATAATTGTTTTTTATTATCGTTCATATTTATCATCCTCTCTTATAACTCTTTTTAACTTCTGCATTATACATTATAGAAGTTGAAATATCAACAAACGCTTAATAACTCTCCACTTATTTCGAAGATTGTACAAATTAAAAGCCAGATGAACATATGTGCTCATCTGGCTTTGTGATAGTTAATTTTTTATCACCCCCTCTTGACGTTTTTTTTCAATAGGTGTATTATCTAGAAGCAGTATGAACATTGCAGGTTTGATACTACTCTGTCTTTGTTCAATTGTTCTTATAACATATAACATATGAGAAAGGAGAATGCATTATTATGTTAGGATTTCTTAAAGAATATGCATCTTTGATAACACTCACAGGAGCTATTATTGCTCTCTGCTTTGCCATAGTTATGGCATGCAAAGTTCTTAAATTCAGTGAAGGCAATATTTTAATGAAAAAAATATCTGCCTCTATTAGGACAGGCTCTAATGCGTATCTGAAAACTCAATACACCGTTGTTACCATTTATTTTGTAATAATGTTCGTGTTGCTTTCAGTGATGGCAGCTCTCAAACTTTTAACCTGGTTCGTCCCGTTTGCTTTTGTTTCCGGTGGCTTTTTCTCAGCTTTATCGGGCTTTATAGGCATGAAAATCGCCACGGCTGCAAACTCAAGAACTGCCAATGCCTGTATATCGAGTCTTAACAAAGGTTTGAGAATTGCATTTTCAGCAGGCTCTGTAATGGGATTTACGGTTGTTGGTTTAGGACTTCTTGATCTCTCAATCTGGATGATCCTTTTAAAATTTGTATTTCACCTCCCTGCAGCAAAAATAACGGCAGCTATGCTTACATTTGGAATGGGAGCTTCTTCTATGGCTCTTTTTGCACGAGTTGGTGGTGGAATTTTTACAAAGGCTGCCGATGTCGGTGCTGACCTTGTAGGAAAAGTAGAAGCAGGTATTCCGGAGGATGACCCACGAAATCCTGCTGTCATTGCGGACAATGTGGGCGACAATGTGGGAGATGTTGCAGGAATGGGTGCAGATCTCTACGAGTCATATGTGGGTTCGATTATTTCAGCGATGGCACTTGGTGTCGCCGCTTTTAAGAATGATGCTTTCAGCGCAATCGGAGTTCCGATGCTTATAGCCGCGCTGGGTATTCTCTGTTCGATAATCGGTACATTCTTTGTGAAAACAAAGGAAGATGCCAATCAAAAACAACTTCTGGCATCTCTGAGTCGCGGTACGAATTTTAGTGCTATTATGATTGCCGTTTTATCATTCCCGATTGTTTGGTTTCTTCTCGACGGAATTCAAACCATTGGTATTTATTTTTCAATCATTTCAGGTCTGATTGCAGGAGTACTGATAGGAAAGGTAACGGAATACTATACCTCAGACTCATACAATCCGACAAAGGAACTGGCAGGAAAATCAGAAACTGGTAGCGCAACCATCATAATTGGCGGAATTGGTCTTGGTATGCTCTCCACCCTCTTTCCTGTTATAATTGTTGCAATTTGCATTCTGGTATCATATTTTGTTTCAGGTGGAAGTAATTCTGCTGCCCTTGGACTTTACGGCATTGCACTCTCGGCCGTCGGCATGCTATCAACACTTGGCATTACGCTTGCAACCGACGCCTATGGTCCTGTTGCCGACAATGCTGGAGGCATTGCACAAATGGCAGGTCTTGATGCAAAGGTACGTGAAAGAACCGACGCACTGGATTCTTTAGGAAACACAACCGCAGCCACAGGCAAAGGCTTCGCCATCGGATCTGCAGCATTAACTGCGCTTGCTCTCATGATTTCATACATAGACAAAGTCAAAGAGGTGGCCGCAGTAGCCGGCAAACAAATCTCGACGGTGTTTGACCTGACCAACCCAATTGTTCTTGTTGGACTTTTTATCGGTACATGCCTTCCTTTTGTGTTTGCAGCTCTCACAATGGAATCGGTAGGAAAAGCCGCTCAGTCCGTTGTTGTGGAGGTCCGCCGTCAGTTCAAGCAAATAGCAGGTCTTATGGAAGGTGAGGCAGAACCTGATTATGCATCTTGCGTGAATCTGTGCACAAAATCTAGTCTGAAACATATGATAATTCCAACTATAACTGCCGTTGTAGCACCTATACTGGTTGGTATGTTACTTGGCTACAAAGGAGTTGTGGGAATGCTCGCAGGTGCTACCGTCAGCGGATTTTTACTTGCAATCTTTATGTCAAACTCGGGCGGTGCATGGGACAACGCAAAAAAATACATAGAAAGCGGAATGCACGGAGGTAAAGGTGGAACTCAACATAAGGCAGCTGTTGTAGGAGATACCGTTGGCGATCCTTTCAAGGATACTGCAGGTCCTGCCATTAATATTCTGATCAAGTTACTCTCAATGGTTTCTATTGTATTTGCAAGCATCGTTGTAAACTATAGTATTTTTTAATCAACCCAACATACTTCAGCAACAAAAGCGAGGAAATCACCTCGCTTTTATTTTGTACACATCTACTGTTGAATTTATCGCTTTGATGTGCTAGAATATACGCATTATTATGACAGGAGTATACAACATGAGTCTGAAAATTCCTATTGAGACCTCGGCAAGACACATCCATGTCTGCGAGGAAGATTTTAAAAAACTATTTGGAGATGACGCCAAACTTCATTATGTACACGAGCTCAGTCAACCGGGACAGTATCTCTGTAAAGAACGTATTACGGTAGTTGGACCCAAAGGAAAATTCGAAAACGTAGCAATACTTGGACCATTTCGTAAGGAGACGCAGATTGAACTTTCCATGACTGATACTAGGAAAATTGGAGTTGCCGGTGTCATTCGTCAATCCGGATATATAGAAGATACACCCGGATGTACACTGGTAGGACCGAATGGAAGTATCGAACTCGAAAAAGGGATTATCGTTGCAAAACGTCACATACACATGACACCACTTGAAGCAAGCCGTGCACGCGTCAAGGACAATGATGAGGTATTCGTCATTACCGAGAGTTACGAGCGCGGGCTCATCTTTGCCGATGTGGTTGTCCGTGTCAGTCCGACATTTAAACTCTCAATGCATGTCGATACCGATGAGGCTAATGCATTTGCCAGCGATGTTGCTCCAACCGGAGCCATTCTCAAATTATTTGACGGGCAAACATACAGCCTACAACAATGGGCTGATGAAATACAATCAGGAATTAACCGATAAGACATAGGAGGTATTATATCATGAGTAAAACAGATGAAGTAAGAAAAGCCATGGTCGAGGCCATGAAGGCAAAAGACAAAGAAACAAAGGATACGCTCTCTATGTTGCTTGCAGCACTGAAAAACAAAGCAATTGACAAGAGAGATGATTTAACTGAGGAAGAGGAAGTTCAGGTTGTTTTAAAAGAAATCAAGCAGACAAAAGAATCTCTGGAAATGACTCCTGCTGACCGCACAGATTTGATTGAAGAATTCAAAAAACGCATCGCTGTTCTAGAAGGATTCGCTCCTAAGATGATGGATGCTGATGAGATTAAAGCCATTATTACCGGCGTACTTTCAGATCTCGGAATCGACGCTCCGACAGCTAAAGACAAAGGTCGTATCATGAAAGAACTGATGCCAAAAGTAAAAGGCAAGGCAGACGGCAAATTAGTAAATGAAATCGTCGGTTCTTTCATGTCATAATACAAATGAGTTCTCCAACAAATGTTGCAGAGTCCATAAATGATGGGTGTAATTCCAACCAGGAGCTACACCCATTTTTGATTTTTATTCTTCTGTCTCTTTCTCGGATTCCTCTGTTTCGTCATAAGTATAGTTTACTTTCAGATCATGAACACTAATCTTATCCCATACTTCTTCATACATAGTAATCTTTGTATCTTCTGTCCATTTTTCAAGAAGTTCTTTGTATCTCGCTTCCTGACGCTCTTTGAGGACCGTCTTCTTATTACTCTCTGTTGCTTCTGCATCAAATTCGCTCTCAAGCTGTACAACATAGATTCCGTCTTCTGCCTCAATCACTTCTGAGAACCCATTTTCCTCCAATGCATCCGCTGCTTTGATAACTTTCTCATCCAAGTCTGCGCTGTCTGCTGAAAATGTTAAAGTTTTTGTGTCCTTCTCTTTTTCGGTTGCGTAAGCTTCCATGCTTCCGTTCGCTTTGGCTCCTTTTAAGAACTCTTTCGCTTCTTTTTTCGCTTCTTTAATCTCGTCATCAGACAATGTCGTTGTAGAACCATCATCCGACTCTACCGTAGTCTTAATTACAAAGTAACGCATTCTTTTCTGTGCCGCATCCTCGTCTGTTACATTCATGTCTACATCTGCTCGCATTGCCTCACCCATTTTATTATTGAGTGTGTAGAGTTTTAAATATTCGATTACTGTTTCTCTGTCTCCTGATACCTTTGCCTGCACATCTTCATCCTTGTTTTCTTCGATAAAAGAATCTGCAGCCGCTTCAATGGCTTTCACTTCCTCATCAGAAAGTGTCACATTGTAATCTACAACATGATTCGTTACAATGTATAAATCCTGAAGTTCTTCTAAGAGAGAATCCTTTAGGCTATCTGCGTATGTAACTCCAGCTTCTGCCTCTTTCATCCAAACGTCTTCCCCAATATATGAACCATAAACGCTTTCCATCAATGACTGATTATATCTCACAAAGAAATTCACCATATTCATTGTAACTTCCGTCTCACCGACAATCATTACAACCTCTGTCGGATCTAATGTCTCCTCTTTATCTTTGGCACATCCTACAAACATTGTCATCGCCATTACTGCAATAAGTAAAAGCGCAACTGTTTTTTTCATAAATTTCATGTTAAATATCCTCCTTCGTGCTTCTAACATCATATTATAACGCCTTTTTCCTAATCAAGCAATGTTTTTATCTCATTTAACACATTTTTAACAAGTCCCAGCACATCCTCATCCTTCTCTTTTTTGTTCTTCGAAAGTTTCTGATAAGTGAAGTACGGATTGGTATCTACTGTGAACTTGAGATTCCCCTGAAACTTGTCAAGTAATGCCGGAATTCGTTCCACCTGCACCATGGACTTCTCATACATGGTAAACTTATACATCTCACCTTTTTGCTCGACGCTGACTACATACGCACTGTGCGCCAATGCTTTTAATAAAGCAATCGAAAGGAGTTGTTGTACCTTCTTTGGCACATCTCCGAATCGGTCAATGAGTTCTTCCAACATATCATCCATTTCTTCCTCATTTTCAATCGAAGCAATACGCTTGTATATATCCAGTTTTTGGTATTCATTCGATATATAAGAGGCTGGAATAAATGCATCCACATTCAAGTCAACCGTAGTTGTATATGGTTCTTCCTCCAGTTCCCCTTTGAGATGCTTGACTGCTTCATTTAACATCTTACAGTAAAGGTCATACCCGACTGCCTCCATGTGTCCGTGTTGCTCGGCTCCCAAAAGATTTCCTGCCCCACGGATTTCCAAATCCCGCATCGCAATTTTGAAACCGGAACCAAGGTCTGTAAACTCACGAATTGCCGCCAGTCTCTTTTCCGCCACTTCCTTGAGAAGTTTGTCTCTTCGATACATCAAAAATGCATACGCCATTCGGTTGGAACGTCCCACACGGCCACGCAGTTGATACATCTGTGAGAGTCCCAGTTGGTCTGCATCATGAATAATCATAGTATTGGCATTAGAAATATCAAGTCCTGTCTCAATAATTGTAGTCGAAACCAATACATCTATTTCTCCATTGATAAAATCCAGCATAATGTTTTCTAGCTTGTGTTCCTTCATCTGACCATGTGCATAGGCGACATTGGCTTCGGGAACGAGTTTCTGAATTCTCGCTGCTATCTCATCAATATCTTTTACCTTATTATAGACATAATAAACCTGTCCCTGACGTGAGAGTTCTCTCTGAATCGCCTCACGCACCATCTCGTCATTATATTCCATAACATAGGTCTGAATCGGCATACGGTCATTCGGTGCCTCCTCCAGCACACTCATGTCGCGAATTCCGATGAGGCTCATATGAAGCGTTCTCGGAATCGGTGTGGCGGTTAACGTCATAACATCGATATTCTCTTTTAACTTTTTAATCTTTTCCTTGTGCTGTACACCGAATCGTTGCTCCTCATCGATAATGAGAAGTCC
>JAZNHX010000156.1:0-19945 GCA_045577115.1 Faecalimonas sp.
ATATCCAATTTTTCCCTCGAGATAGTCATTGATAAGTTGTAATCGTTCTTCATAACTTAATTTTACTTTTGGTGGCATAGAAAAACTCCCTCCATAGATTTAGTGAATCATTTCACTGTCCTCTATAGAGGGAGCATATCATCGAATAGTTCTTAATCTCCTCTATGAATGCACCAAGAGAAGTTACCGTAACCGCTGTAGGTTCGGTTTATCCTTCCGCAAGGTTGAGGTCTCAATGTAAGGTCATTTTACTTTCATTAAAATTTTTTGTAAATAAAACCTTTTTGGCTACAGTGGCTACAGTAACTTCCCTTGATGCATTCATGAATGAATTACATCCAAAGGGCTCCTGTATACGAATTGCTCGCATCTGTACCCGCGCTGTGAGTTGATCTCACACGGTAGTAATAACCACTTCCTACACTAAGATATTTGCTAATAGATATTGTATAGGCACTCGAACTCGTATTCGACCACGAAGTCACTCTTGTCCAACTGCCATTTACCTTTTTCTCCACGACACAGTTAATAGAAACTTTACACTTCACAGCCGCAGTAGTAATTCCACCACAACCAATCCTATTTCCTCCCGCATCATTGATGATTGATACACCCTCTGCAAGATATACGCCTCTGTTTATCAACTGCGCATATCCAACCAACGCATCCTCTGTCCAAACATCTGAGATTGTAACGTCCTCAACTGATTCTTGTGCAAATGCTTTTGTGTCTACAACAAATACGCCCGTAACTAGAAATAGCACTGCCAAGAACATTGCTGTAAATCTTTTTTTCATTGCCCCGTTCTCCTTTTTGTCCCGTATTTTACTACATAGACACAGGATTCGAGCAAATCTGACGCGTTTTTATGAAAAATATAAATTTTCTATAATTTTATCTACTTCTTTTTCATCAATTCCCATTATGAGCAGGGAATATTGTATATCATTATATATAAATCTTACTGACCACCTTTTTATTCCACTATCTTCCACCTCATATTCTTTGATATTCATAATTATCCCATTCACATCTTTCTCATATGCATGCAACAATACATCTTCAATGTCTGACCCCATAGTTCCTGTACGATTCTTAGTAATCACACGAATTTGCATGGTGGCACCCTCATTATCTGCATAGTACATTCTTGCACTTTGAATTTCCTCTTCTATAACAGCCTCTACAAAATTCATTCCCTCTGGAAGATAATACAGACGAATCGGATAAAATCCTAATTTGTTTTCTATCTCTTCATAGGCATCTACCTCATCTATATTTTTAACTTCCGCTGTTTTCTTGTCTGGCTCATCAATATGAGTCTGTTCTTTACCAGAAATCATATTTTTCACTTCCATAAACACTTTCTTCCCGCCACCGATACTTGTGATGCCATATGCAAGCACGCATACACCGGCGAGCAGAAGCACATAATACTTGCGTCTACTGCGTTTTTTCTTATAGAGTTTTCCCAAGCGGATTAACTCTTGTTCATCTTCGGATACCTGGCTGTTTTTATTTGCCTGCTCCTCTTCATACTCATGAATCTGCTGAATCAAATTGTCGTATATTTCATCAGGAGCAACCACATTTTTCAGAGACGGATCGCTATCCACTTCTTCCATAATTAAATCTGCTTCTCGATTCAGTTCGTCTTGTAGAAAGCGTTTTAATTTCTTGTCTTCCATTTCCATTGCTGGTTCTCCTTTTTCTTTTCCTTTTTGCTTTTCCTTGACCTTTCTAGAAATACTGTTTAATATAATGAATAAGAATCCTAAAAAGTTGGAGGAATAATATGAAACGTATTATCTTAACCGGCGGTGGTACTGCCGGTCATGTTACACCGAATATTGCCCTGTTGCCGGGGTTGAAAAACTTGGGATACGACATCCACTACATCGGCTCTTACGAGGGTATCGAAAAGAACCTGATTGAGCAGTTTGGAATCCCGTATCACGGAATTTCTTCCGGTAAACTTCGCCGCTATTTCAGTGTTCAGAACTTCACTGACCCATTCCGCGTATTGAAAGGGTTTGGCGAAGCAAAAAAACTAATTAAAGCTCTGACGCCGGATATTATCTTTTCCAAAGGTGGCTTCGTCTCGGTTCCGGTTGTCCTTGCAGGAAAACAATGTCATGTTCCAACCATTATTCATGAGTCCGATATGACACCGGGGTTGGCGAATAAACTTTCCCTCCCGTCAGCAACCAAAGTGTGCTGCAACTTCCCGGAGACATTGGGTCATTTGCCGAAAGAGAAGGCTGTTCTGACAGGCTCTCCAATTCGAAAGGAATTGTTAATCGGCGACCGTGCCGCTGCTTTAGAATTCTGTGGTTTGACTGATGGCAAACCAGTAATTCTCATTATTGGCGGAAGTCTCGGTTCCGTGGTTGTAAACAACGCAGTTCGCGCGATTCTACCGGAGTTGTTAAAAGATTTCCAAGTGATTCACCTTTGCGGCAAAGGCAAGATTGATGAATCCCTTCAGAATCTCAAGGGTTATGTTCAATTTGAATATATTCAGGATGAACTCAAGGACCTCTTTGCTCTGTCGGATTTGGTTATCTCAAGAGCCGGTGCCAATGCAATCTGTGAACTTTTGGCACTTCACAAACCGAACCTTTTGATTCCACTTTCAGCAAACGCAAGCCGTGGAGATCAGATTCTTAATGCACGTTCCTTTGAACGTCAGGGCTACAGCGTTGTCTTAGAGGAAGAGGGGTTGACAAGTTCAGTCCTACTGGATGCTGTTTTAAAACTTTATCGCGAAAAAGATGCTTACATAAAAGCAATGCAACAGTCAAAACAGCAAGATTCCGTTCAGACAATCCTGGACCTGATTCAAAAGGTATCGAAATAAGTATCTCATAAGGTTTGCCGGTAAATACAGCCGGCAAACTTTTTTATAGATAATTTTAACCTTTTGTCAACCTTATATATTCATCATATTGTTCCTGATAATTCTTACGAATCCATTGCTTTGCTCGGTATAGTCTACTATGTATTACCTCAACGTTCACGCCCATTTCTCTGGCAATCTGTTCTTGAGGTATGTCAAAGTAATATGCCTTCATAACCAGTTCACACCAGCGTTCATTCTTCTCCCGTAATTTTATCATAATGCTACTGGTGAGTTCAAATGCGAGATGCGCACTTTCCTCGCGGATATACACATCCTCTACACCGAGCGTCTTCAGATCTTCATCATTCAAATCATCAATCTGGCCCTCTCTCAATTGCTTGAAATCTCTGAGCCAATTCATCGTTATGTTCTTTGCAGTACGAATTAAGTACGGTTTAATTCTTCCGGGATTGATATTCTCATAATGTTCATAAATGCTAAAAAATGTCTTCTGTGTCATATCTTTTGCAATGTGTTCGTCTTTTGCAAAATAGAGGCACACCTTATACACATCATGCTCATATTGTCGATAGAGCGCTTCCAAGAAGTACCATTTTATCGTTTGTAAATCCAAAATCCCATCCCCTATCTCATCTTAGATACAATTTCTTCTTTCAGTTCTTCTGTTATTGTACCCTGTTTCCATGAAATTGTCACGTCATCTTGCTCATAACGAGGAATTAAGTGCATGTGGAAATGGAATACTGTCTGTCCTGCTGTCTCTCCGTTGTTCTGAAGAACATTATAGCCATCACATCCGACAATATCCGTCATCTTAGAGATTACCTTCTTTGCAACCACAAGTGCTTTCGCCGCAAGCTCGTCCGGCAGCTCATACAGATTCGCATAATGCTCTCTTGGAAGAATTAATGCATGTCCCTTGGAAGCCGGTTCAATGTCTAAGATTACACGAAAGTCATCATCTTCATAAATCGTTGCGGATGGAATGTCTCCTGCTGCAATCTTACAAAAAATACAATTCTCGTTTTTCATATCCCTTACCTGCCTTTTCTTATATTGCATTGTCAACTTTTGTCGAACAAATGTATTTGAATCCCATCCAGCCACATGCTACACTAGGTGCGAAAGGTGGAATAAATATGGAATACATACTCAGTAAATTCTCGCATGAACTGCGCAATCCTCTCACATCCGTATACAGCACGGTGCAGCTCATCGAAGCAATGCACCCGGAAGTAAAGGATTTTAAATATTGGTCAAACATTTCCAATGACCTTGAATATATGAATCGTCTGCTCACAGACTTGTCGGATTTTTCGAAATCAGAAAAACTTCAAGTCAGTACATTTTCTCTGCGTGGTCTCTTGGAGCAGATTTCACTCTCCTTTGCTGCCGTGATTGCGGATTCCGAGGTGGAATATACAGCCAAAATCTCTCCTTCTATTACACAGATTACAGGAGATAAAACGAAATTACAAGAAGTATTTTTGAATCTTTTAAAAAACGCTTACGAGGCAGCTCTTCCAAACAATACAATCTATCTGGAAGTTGCTTTAGCGAACAATTTTGTCCAAATTCTTGTGCGTGATACCGGTTGCGGCATTTCGGAAGAACAGCTCCCTACGATATTTGACCCATTCGCCACCTACAAGAAAGAAGGTTCGGGACTAGGGCTTGCCATCTGCAAAAACATCATCAACGCACACGGCGGAACTATCTCTGTAGAATCGGTCATCGGGGAAGGAACCTCTTTCGTTGTTACCATTCCCATACACCCATAATACATACTGCTATTATAGTGAATTTCTGCTAAGTTTACAAGTCATCCGAGCCATATCCCCACTTTCTTTTTTTGCTTCTCTCTAAAAATCTGCGTACAGACTCCCACATACTGTCCCGTTCTTCGACAATACTTTCCTCCTGTGCCAGATGTTCTATGCACTGTGTATAATCCACAAACTCTGTCTCGCAAGAAACCTCTTCTTCATCCTCCTCTGTCGGAATCAGACGACTCATAATCTCTTCTATACTATAGTTGTCCTCCATCGTTGCCTTGTGAAGTGTATATGCGAACCGCACCCCTTCCTCATCTTTATAATTGACCTCTCGCACAAAGAATTCAGTTAATCGATGAAAATCCTCTCCGATATTCTGCTCGCATGGTGGATAATAGCAGAAATAATATTTCCCATCCTCACAAAAAATGTATTCCGGTTCTAACAGGATGGATTTCTCATCCAACATGTATTTTTTCAATGTATGGATGACCTCCAGGAGGTCACTTACAAGCCCCTTCATATCCTCCAACGTCAGATGAATCTTTTCATGGAGCATCTTAAAAGACGTCTTACTGCTGATATCATAATAATACTGGCTTTTGTTATCCACATACCGAACGTCCGTCTTTAATACTCCCGGAATATCGTTTTCCTTCAGCATAATGATTCGGTAGTCTTCTGTCGCCTCTGTATCCGCTTCTAGAATCATGTATGCCCGTTTCAAATCATTTTTATAATATGTCTTCAATTTTATTTCACAATCCCTTCTCCTAGTTTCTCGATTTTTCGAATCTCCCGTATGTAATCCTCCGGTTTCGTCCTGCTCATCCGGTATTCCCCTTTTGCTACCATGGAACGCTTGCTGCCGTCCCACGCAACTGTGACACTGTCTTTTTCTATAGAAGAAACACATTCCACGCGGTCAAAAAGGAGCAGTTTTCCTTCCATTCTGTCAAAGAAATAATATTCCAATTCAAGTTCTTCCATCTCACTACAACTGCTGCCGAGTGCTGCTGTCTCATGTGCCGTACTCATAAGAATGTTTTTGTCGTGCCAATAAAACAGTATATGCAGCAAAACACCGAATATGAATAAAATGACAGGAACAATTACAGCCGCCTCAATGGTGAAGCTCCCTCTAAACCGTTTCATAACAGCATCGCCCCCAGATAGGAAATACTTAAGAATGGTACGAACGGCAATGACGTATACCGTTTCCAATTGCATTTCCACAGTAAGAAAAGAGATGCCATCCCAGCAAGCAGGGATGCCACAAACAGCACGCCGATTGCCTCCAAATATCCCAGCTGAATTCCCAAAAGGAGAATTAGCCAGCTGTCACCATAACCGATGGCTTCTCTCGTGCATTTACTAATAAGAAGAAACAGCATTCCGAGAATCGCGCCGCCAACCCGAAGCCTCACGCCTACGGAGTCCCCAAACATTGCAAAGCCTATGACAACTATGCTCAGCACAACCAGCAACACTAACGGCATTGTTTTTTTCTTGAAGTCGCTGACACTGCACATGACAAACAATAGCAATATCACCCAATTTTCTATTTGACACATTTTGAACATCCTCCCAATCCATATGCCTCATCAATTGATATGGCATAAATATTTCTCTTAATCTTCTTGCATTCCAGAGATGTGTGGTAGCGGGTTCCATAGGCTGTGATATAGACGTCCTTGTTATTCGGCTGAGCATTTTTGCAAGTCTCGCAGGGATGATATTTCCCTCCAGATTCATTTCGAAGCTCCTCTAAGCTATCTTTCGAAACCGTCTGAACGGACATATCCAGGTACGTACATGTCGCATCTTTATGGTATACAACTCCCGTATCAGTCACATATACCGTATCCGCTTTCCACTCACCGCCCGTCATAGACACATCGCCTGTCCATCCTTTGACGCGGAGCGTCTCTTCCAAGGTTATGGGAGCGATGCGCAGCATCAGAAACGGCAGTTTGACTTGATATCGCACGGACAGATCCATAACCCCTGTGCTCCAAGTACACTTTGTATTGTCACAGTCTAAGCCTCCTAATATCGCACTTCGTTCCAGTCTGTCGGTCCCAATATTCTCGGTCATCTTCCGCTCCAGCTCACGAGCAGTTGCCATTGTCCCCACATACGCCTCCTGTGCCACCTCTCTCCCCGCGCTATACAGGGCGTTGCGTACAGTGGTCTGAATCGCCATCATTTCCAATAAGTAAGCCAGACAAAGCAAGGCAAAGAAAAAGATTGGCGCGACGATGGCAGCCTCTAATGTCAAGCTTCCACGAGAGGCGAATGCAGACATCCTTTCTTTCTGAAAAACGAATTGGGGAGTTTTTTTTATGGTATTTAGAGAGTCTATATTTTCCTTTCTGTTATATTTCATGTTTTGAGTAAGATTGTAAAGAAAGGACATCTGCATTCACCTCTTTTCTGCTTTATTCATAACCATATGAGGTCGTAAAAGAATCCTTTACACCTCTTCGAAATACTGCCTTGCTCTTTATCTCTAACTTTGTCATATATTCATCTGTCCTTATGTGAAGGTTGCTCTCAATGAGGTCCAGACTCCGCATACTAAGCGGTTCCTGCCTCTCTATCAGAAGAAGTCCTGTCAGGTAGTTCTGATAACGAAGTCCTCCCGGCGCATCGAACTCACTTACCGCTTCTTCCGACGTGCCAATTGTAATCAGATTGTCAAGTTGCAGTTGCCAACTGTCTGCCGTCTTCACTGCCGGCACCTTTTTCCCTTTTAATAATGCTCTCACATCCACAACGCTCTCTCCGTATGCCCACGCAAGCAACGTGGCATGCTTGACAACCTCTGTGATTCCGGGAACGGTGAGCAGACTACAGAGTGTCAGTGCCAGTGCACCCGCTTCCGCCTGTTTCGCCGTATCCGTCAAGAGATATCCGTAATTAACAACCATGCGAATACTTAAAATCTGCTTGCACACTGCCTCTAGATTCTCTCTGTCACCGGGATGTCCGGCAAGCAGGTATTCCTGCTCATAGCAAAGTGCAGAAGACTGTTTTGGTGTTGCAAAGCTACCGAAATGCTCTGTCAAATAAGCCGCAAAGAACGCTTTATCCACCGACGCACCCAAAGTGGGGCTTCCCCAGTTGCCCGCCTGCAGTTCCCGTCCCGACGGCAGACGGTCCACTGCGATACTCCGACTCGAGACCTCCTGCGGATTCGGATGCACAAGTGTCAGAAAATCCATATGTTTTAATCTCTGCACAGCCGAGATAGGATTGCCCTCCTCGGGAAGTGTGTTCTCATCCTGCGAAAGAAGCTCGTCCATATCCATGTAGACCAGTTCTTCCTCCTCCAGATACGTTTCTGAATAGAATTCATACTCCGTTTCCTGCACCGGCATGTCCACACCGAGCCAATTCTTCGCATACCGTATCGCCTGTTCGCGAAATGCGTATCCGTCGTTGTCAGTAAGTAGTTCCCTCTTTACCATGGCATGCTCCATTTGGTCCCCACCGTAATACTCCATCCGTCTCTGCAGTTCCCCCTCATCGTATGCTTTTCTTGCGAATAAGTCATATTGCTCAAGAAGTTCTCGTTCATACTCTGCAAAGGTACTCTCTAAGGCGAGAATGGCATCTGCCCGTCTTCGGTTCTTGACCACCTGTATCGAGGCACTCTCCACCAGTGCGCCGACAAGGGAAATTAGCAGCGCGAAGATCAGTGCAAGAAATGCCGTAATCGCACCTTTAAATACCGGTTCCTTCTTTTGTGATTTTCTCAAATATCTCACCCACCAAACTTGTCAGCTGTGTTTTAAAAATTGCCACAAGTGCAATCAGAACCACAATAATTAGAATAATCTCTACTACTGCAGATCCTTTTATCTGTTTGTTCTTTAACCAATTCATCTTTCTTCCTCCTTATAATTGCATTGATAAAAATGCGGGAATCATCACTATAATAAACACGACTGCCAGCATGCCGAGCATTGGCATAAGCAGCTTGGTTCCCGCTTCCTCGCCCAGTCTTTTCGCTGAGCTTTTTCGATTTTCAAAGGACTGTATGGCCTCCATTCTCAAGATATCCGAGACTCCCTTGCTTCCCTTTCGAAGGTTCTGCGAGAGCAGTGTCCCGAATTTCACATAGGTGCTTACTCCACATCGTTTTCCAAAACGCTCATAGCATTCTGCCTCCGGAACGCCACCCTGCATCTCGCGAAGTGTAATCAGCATCTCTTCATAGACCGCCTGAGTTCCTATGCTTTCCTTCTGACGTTCATAATTCTGCACAATCTTATCCCATGCACTGCGTACTGTTGTGCCGGCGCTAAGCAACATGGTAAGCTTGCTCATCATTCCCGGATACTCCCGAAGTAGCTCGGCTACTCTGTGCTGTTTCTCCTTCTTAATCCTCTCGTGCTCGTGATACACCAGATAAATGCTGATAACAATCCCCAAAATCAGTACATAGTACCAGTGATGTTCCTGTCGCCTCGACCAGGAGAGTGCCTGTCCATTCAATTCCTTCGGAAGTTCAAAGTTCTCGTTTTCTCTCGTTCGTTCCTCTAGATATTTTACTTCTTGCTCTATCTCGTGCATGACCTTGTCCATTCCCTTTCGCGTGATCGGATACACATTTGCATGCCGCGTATAGATTACCTCCTCCTCCCGATAGGATAAGATTGCGCGAAGCTCCACCAAAGTCCCCTCCGATGTCACATGTTCTTCCTGAATCTCACCAAACAAGTTTATGACCGGATTGACCTCCACCTGCCACTCAATATGTACGGGGTAGTCCTCAAGCGCGGCCACCAGATTCAGATTCTGTCCCACATGGTTAAAACTCTCATTCTCTCCCAATACGACCTCATCGAGTTTCTCCATAACCTCTTCGAAAATCTCCTGTATTTCTTGAGGAGAGTATTCCTGCTCACCCACTTCAATCTCAATGGTTTTTCTTTTCTCTCCATCCACAGTCACCTCATACTCAGCCACCTTTTCCCCTTCACCGTATGAATTTCTCCATATAACAGGTTCCTTATCTGCAAATACATACTCGTTAAGAAACATGGTAAGTGACAGTACGGCTGACACAATCAGAATAATTATGATTCTCTTCTTCAACTCTTACACCTCTATCTCCACAATTCTTTTTCCCATCTCATAAGAAACGAGATATATACCGAGGCATACCGTCATGATGATAATGCCTGCCACATTTCCATAGAGCACACGCAGAAACTCCGGAAAACTTAGCCTCATATAGACAATCATCCCAAATGGAATGACTGTCATAATGCGAAGTTCCATCTTCTTTGCCGCTATCATAGTCTGAATCTCTCGCTCCACATCAATCTTCTCTGCCATCTGACGCACTACATTTCGAATAATCTCTAGTGTGTCACCGCCACTTCGCTTCGCCAGATTAAACACTGTCACAAAGGTCTGTACATCCTCTTCCGCCGTCCTTGCCGCGAACTCCTGCAAAGCACTTTCCGCCGTCACATTCATTTGTAGCTGCCGAATGATATACGCCAGTTCTCTCAAGATTGTCTCATTCTTTCGATACATTTGGCTCAGCTCCTTATATGCCTCACGCAAAGCATTTTCTACGGAGTAACCGACATTTAACCCTGCCGATAGAGACTGTATCGCCTCTTTGAATTGCAGACGAAACATCTGCTGACGCTTTTTGATTGTCTGTTGTTCCCATGATCTGATATACCGAATAAGGTATGGTGAAAATAGAATTGCGCATATCCATGTGCCATAGAACAAATACGAAACTGCGACCAAAATCAGGCTCCCCTGTAACAAAGCCGTTAGATACTCTCTTCTATGAATATCCTGCTGCCAGTAATTTTTCTTTCTTTTGTATCTCATGTACTTTTACCCATTCTCCCTGAATCCTTCCTTCCACTGTCCCATGTTCTTCAAACTCATACAGCGTCTGCAACTGAATCTCTCCATTTTCATAGTCAAGCACCTCCACAATCTGAAGAACCTTCCTGCTCTTATCGCGCAGTCGGCCTAAATGTACGATGACATCAATAGCCGATGCAATCTGCCTCTGAATCGCCGAAAGAGGAATCTCCATACCCATAAGCACCATCGTCTCTAACCTACTGAGCATATCCCTCGGACTGTTGGCGTGTCCACTGCTCGCACCGCAATGGCCTGTATTCAGACTCTGCAGCATATCTATCGCCTCACTGCCACGCACCTCGCCAACAATGATGCGCGACGGTCTCATTCGCAGGGATGCCCTGAGCAAATCCCTGATGGTAATCTCGCCGCTTCCCTCTACGTTTGCATTGCGGGACTCCAAACGTACGAGGTTAGGAACACCGTCAATGCGAAGCTCTGCACTGTCTTCAATCGTAACAATGCGTTCATCCTTTGGAATATAATCCGATAATGCATTCAAAAATGTCGTCTTACCCTGACCCTGTGCCTCCGCTGATAAAAATGTTATACCTTGCTACAACCAACTTTTCCAAAAGCTCACATATCTCCTCGCTGACGGACTCCCTTCGAATCAATTCCTTCATTGTCATCGGCTGCTTCGAGAACTTACGAATCGTGACAATCGGTCCGTTGAGTGCAATCGGATAAAGTACCACGTTTACTCTGGAGCCGTCCTCCAGCCTGGCATCCACAATCGGCGACGCTTCATTTACAATGCGGTTGGCTCCTGCCACAATCTGCTGCACCACATCCTCCAGCTTACTCCGCTCACTAAAACCTTTCTCCAGTTGAATCAATCGCCCGTCTCTCTCGATGAAAATATGCTCAATACCATTAATCATAATCTCTGTAATCTCATCATCCTCGAGTAGCTCCTGCAGAATATCGAGTTTCCGAAAGGCATTGAAAAGTTCCTTCCCGATTCCTGCTTTTTCCCTCAGAGGAATATGGAACTGTTGCTCATTCTCCATTAGTACACGATGAATAAGTTCCTTCAGTTCCTCATCGGGCACCTCCCTGGAGAGGTCCATCTCCTTCAAAATCTTCTCGTGTAATTCCTCCATCTGTATCATCTTATTTCCTCCTTCGCTCTTAACCTCGCGTAATCCTCCGTTTTCTCCGGCATCACAAACCGCGTGGTCCTACGCTCTATTTTCTCCATATTCAGTTGTCTCAGATTGTTATCGTATCGGTTCATCTTCATCTGTGAAACAGGATCCTCAAGCACTGGCATGTAGATTCGGTCACAGCGTCCCAAGATTGTGTGTAACCCCTGGATGCTCTCACTTAAGTCCAAAATTACTAGCTCGTAAGTGCTGTTTTCCACTAGCTCCATAAGCAGCATCTCCCAGTCCTTTTCAGGAACCTCCTTGATATCCTGTGAAACGGGAATCGGAACCAGGTAGTCCAGTTCTTCGTTTCTGCGGACTGCTGCCTGCAGGCGAATTCCCAGATTACCGTTACCCTGCTTCATGTAGTATAGAATATCTCCCAGATTCAGTCCCTCTTCGTCAGGCATTCCCGCATACTCCTCCAGATTGAGGTATAGTACCTTCATTTTCTTGGCGCATTCTTTTCCCAGTGAGACTGCAAATGCAGTCTTCCCGATACGATGAATCGGCGAATATACTGCCATCAAACGTGCTCGCGATTTTTTCATGGTTCGCATCACATTTTCCTTGGTCTTATCAATATATACTTCAAAGATTTCCCGGATAATCTCATCAGCACACTGATATTTCCCAACCGGACACTCCTCTTCTCCGAGGTCTTCCACATGTTCTCTTGCAAGAACAAATATCTGGTTTGCTTCAATCTGCTTTCTCTCCCTGTAAGCATATCCCTCCTCCACCACAAACAGATGAATCGGTTTCTCCTCAGCCAATTCAAGGACCTTCTCAAGATTGCTGCAAACATACACCTTGACCGCCAAATCATCACGCGAAGATATATTCTCCCCCAAACTATCCGCGTAACGAATCTCACGGTCGCAAATTACAAGATTCCTCTCGTTCAAATGCATCCTCCTCGCTTTTATTCAATTTTTCTTTGGATTGTTCGCCGGAAATCGGCTCTTTGATAGTTAAAATTCTAGAATATCTAACTTGTACGTTGAATTATAAACACGTCATTTTAAAATGTAAAGGGTTTTTTTGAAAATGATTTTTCTTTGTGTAATTTCTACAAAATCGGCATTGCAACGATTCCGTAGAGCATCGCCACTCCAGGAAGTCCAAGGCACCCGGAAACCAGAAAGGAAACCGCATTAAATCCGACTTCCAGAGCAATTTCTCTATGTACGAAAAACTGATTTGCAAAAAAGATAATACCCATGCCCAGAATAGCGCGTACTATAAAATTGACCAAAAATTCATTTTTTTCTTTCATGAAATTTTTCCTTTTTTTTTAGTCTATGCGAACCAGTTTCTGTCTATACTATATAAAAGAATGAATTAGTCAAGGGGGTCAATATGCATCTATTTCACAAAACATCTCCAAAAGATACGGTGAACCAGGAACTTTTAGAAGAAATTGAACGCGTAAAAAGACAAATGGAAAATGCACATTACAATTTTCAAAATGCGATGGACCCGGATTTGATTGACAGTTATATTTTTGAAAGCAATGCAGCCTGGAAAAAATATCGTTTCCTGTTAAAACAGGCGAAAATGCGGTGAAATCTGTAATGTTCTGCACAAAAAAGGGGCATGATATATCATGTCCCAATTGCATGTTAGATTGTGAATCGAATCTCTCTTCCGGTTCTCTCATATTGTCTGTACTTCACACCGGCCGCTTCCAACATTCTCTTAGAAGCCTTCGTTGCCGGTGTATCTGCATACTTATCACTGTCATAAATCACTTCCTTGATTCCACACTGAATGATTGCCTTCGCACACTCGTTGCACGGAAACAGTGAAACGTAGAGTTTTGATCCCGCAAGACTTCCACCGCTGTAATTTAAAATTGCATTCAGCTCACTGTGTGCCACATAGACATATTTGGTATCGAGAGTATCACCCTCTCTGTCCCATGGAAATTCATCATCCGAACAACCTTTTGGAAATCCATTGTAGCCCATCGAAAGAATCTTATTGTCCTGGCTTACAATACAGCATCCCACCTGTGAATTTGGGTCCTTCGAACGCATTCCTGAGAGAACTGCAACTCCCATAAAATACTCGTCCCACGAAATATAATCTTTTCTTTTATTTGGCATCTTCTTATCCTCCGTAGAAATATCTTTATTCGATCATGCTGATACGGCGCGCATGTCTCTCGTCTCCCGAAAACGGAGTGTTTAGCCATGTGTCTACAATCTTAATCGCCAGTTCTGTTCCCAACACACGTCCTCCGAGTGCAAGTACATTCGTGTCATTGTGTAATCTTGTCGCTTCCGCTGAGAAACAGTCAGAACACAATGCACAGCGAATACCTTTCATCTTATTTGCTGTGATAGAGATTCCGATTCCTGTTCCGCAGATTAGGATTCCTCTATCGCATTCTCCATCTAAAATAGCCTGTCCTACTTTTCTTGCATAGATTGGATAGTCTACTGACTCTCCATTGCATCCGAAATCCTTGTATTCCAAACCGTTCTTTTCAAAATATTTGATAATCTCTAATTTTAACTCATAACCACCGTGGTCGCATCCTATTGCTATCATTTGCTTCTAGCCTCCTCGTTTAATTTCTCTGCTAATTTATGAATTAATTCTCTTAAGAGTTCAAAATTCTCCCCATACACATTTAATGGTTGACCATGAGAAGAATTCACAACTCTGTCGTCATCAATGTACTCGTTTAGAGTATATACATGTTTCACATTTTCATAATCAGAAACAATCTTCCATTTCTGCGATTCTTCAAATGTCAGTATCAGGGTATCCTCATCCAAATCCTCTTCATGAAGCTGTGTTCCCTCGTGTTCTACGAGCGTCATCTGATGGCAGCGCATAATTGCCTCTGCTTTTTGATTTGCCGGCTCCGGAAATAACACAACCATGCCTCGTGACCCGATTATATACTCCTGCTCCAGACTTTCATTTCTCAAAAGCTCTGCTGCCATCGGCCCTCTGCAGTTATCACTGTTGCTGATAAAGAGGATTCTTCTGTACTTCTGCAGCTTTGTAATATCTGTGGCCTGTATCACATGATGACCTGCCGCTTTACCCAAGCGGTTCATAATCGCGTCCCCAATTCCTTCTCCTGCAAAGGATTCGCTGTAAATGTAATCAACATCTTCTTCGTCAAATTCTCGAAGTACACGATACAGATTCTTCGCAATAGAATTCTCATTTTGTCTGGTTCCAATATTCTTCACGATTCCATTCGAGTAGTATGCCTCGGTCTCAGCAGTTGCAATAATTCCAACCTTGTATCCAAGTCTTGTCTGTTCATATGCAATCTGACGAATCGCTTTTATCGTATCATCCATCTCACCTTCCACAATGGTAAGCTGAGCCTTCGGTGCGTAATGGCGGTACTTCATGCCAGGTGCCTTTGGTGCTTCCCCATTGTCCTCTGCGAGAAGTGTCACATCCAC
The DNA here is from genome assembly GCA_045577115.1 of Faecalimonas sp. GTDB lineage: Bacteria > Bacillota > Clostridia > Lachnospirales > Lachnospiraceae > Faecalimonas. The sequence goes on from JAZNHX010000156.1 coordinate 15,134, forward strand.
AGATACTTCGCCAACTACTTCCTCAAGCATCTCTCTCGTGATTGCGCCCGGTCTTAAGATCATCGGCGGGTCTACCGTCATATCCACAATCGTAGATTCCAACCCGATGTCAACATTGCCACCGTCAATAATCATATCAATTCTGCCGTCGAAATCATCTGCCACATGCTGTGCACTAGTTGGACTCGGTCTGCCGGAAATGTTCGCGCTAGGTGCCGAAATATATCCTCCTCCTGCCCGAATGACTGCTCTGGCAATCTCATCGGTCGGCATACGAACTGCAACCGTATCTAGTCCTCCTGTGGTTCCGAACGGAACAATATACTGTTTTTCAAAAATAAGTGTCAGAGGACCCGGCCAAAATCGCTCCATGATTTGCTTTGCTTTATCGGAAATATTTCTTGCGACAATCGGCAAATCCTCTACATCCGTGATGTGAACAATCAGTGGATTATCGGACGGGCGTCCCTTTGCAGCATAAGTTTTCATTGCGGCATTCTCATCAAGTGCATTGGCTCCTAATCCATACACCGTCTCCGTGGGAAATGCCACAAGGCCGCCTCTCTTCAGTGTTTCACCTGCCCGAGCCAAGACCTGTTCATCCATTTGATGTCTGTCTATTTTCTCAATTAATGTTTTCATAAATTTCATTATAACACGAATCGTTCTAATTATCTAGCCATTTTACAATACCTTCGCAAATTGCGAATGCAACCTCATCCTGATACTCCTCCGTTGTTAGCTTCTGTGCCTCCGTTGGATTCGTGAGAAAACCGCATTCCACAATAATAGTCGGCACTTCCGAGAACTTCAGCATATAGTATGTATCATTCTCTTTGATCTCACGCTTGTTTGTTGGATCAATGGCACGCAGAGATTCCTGCACCACGGTCGCTATATCCTCTGCTTCCGCTGTCTTCGTGTGATAGAAAACCTGTGCACCGAAGATGTCCGGTGTGGTGTAGCTGTTCTGATGAATGCAAAGTGCAATTGTTGGCCTCGTCTTGTTAATGAGTTCGACACGGTTACCTAAATCTTCCTTCTTTCGGTCCGGAACCTTGTCATCTTCTCTTGTCATCACAACCTCAATACCGACCTCCTCCAAAAGCTCTTTCACCTTCATGGATATCTGCAGGTTGATGTCCTTTTCTAAGATGTCATTGATGCCGACCTTACCCGGATCTTCGCCTCCGTGTGGAGCGACCCAGTTGCGTCAATTATGACACTTCTACCATCGTTTCAAACAAGTAATCCAACTCATCTGAAAACTTATAAACTATCTCAATTTCGTTATTTTCATAGACAACAATTTTGTCTATCATATCTAGCACAATTTCCCTGTCAAGTTCCTCTAACTTTCCAGTCTGCAACAACTTCTGCACCCATTCGTTCTTGACAAAGGTATCGCCCTTTTGATCTTCCTCATCAATTGTCGCAATCTGTGACTGCAAATGTTTTATCTGCAAATCACATTTCTCACTATAGGAAATAAATGCTTCTCTGCTAATCAATCCTTCTTTATAATCATCGTAGGATTCTTCTTTTTTGCGTTCCCAGTTAGAGAGGTCCTTTTGGAGTTTTCCTTTGAGGTCAACGAACTGCTTGATTTCCGCAGGTGTTCCCTGCTCAATCATCTGCTTCAAATCTTGTATCTGATCGATGATACAATTCAAATCTCCAAGTACAATCTCACAGAGTACCGATAACCGAATGGCATGAGGAGTACAAAAAGTCTTACCCTTTCTTCTGTATGTGCCACATTTGTAAGTCACATTCCCATTCCATTCTGTCTTTGCAAGCGAATGACCGCAAGTGTTACATTGAAGCACTCCGGCAAATAAAGACTGCGGTTCATCTAATGGCATACTTCTAGCATTTCTTTCTATGAGAAACTGTGCTTTTTCATACTGCTCTCTGGAAATAATCGCTTCATGCGCATCTGGAACTCGAATCCACTGCTCCTTAGGTACTTTCTTTGGCTTTCTGTTGATGCCTCGAATTGACTTCCCTTGAACCAATGTTCCGGTATAAATTTCATTTTCTAATATACGCTTTACGGAACACTGTACCCACATACTCTTTTTGTCAATGAGATTGCTGTTGACGAAGTTGGAGCCTTCCATCTGTTTATACATAGTCGGACATAAAACACCTTCCAAATTCAACTTCTTTGCAATAGACTGCATCCCCATTCCGGACAAATACATTTCAAAAATTCTTCTGACTATGATTGCCGCACTCTCGTCTATGACAAGATGATGCTTGTCGATTGGGTCTTTCTTGTATCCATATGGAACAAATGCTGCCACACACTTTCCTTCCCGTTGCATCTCATGCATCACACGCTGAACCTTTTTAGACGTATCTCTAGCATGAAATTCATTGAAGACATTGAGAAATGGTAACAACATATCTGTTCCATCCTTTTCCGCCCGAACGCTATCATAATTATTTCCAATCGCAATAAAACGCACATTCTTCTGTGGAAAAATTCTCTCAATATAAAGACCTGCCATGATATAATCTCTGGCAAATCTGGATAAATCTTTGACAACAACACATTGTATTTTCCCTGCTTCAATGTCGTTTATCATGCGCTGAAAATCCGGGCGGTTAAAATTTGTTCCCGAATATCCGTCATCTACATATTCTGCACAAAACGTTAATTCGTCGTTGGTTTCCACATAATTACGTAATATCGTGCGCTGATTTACCACCGAATCACTTTCTTCGCCGTCGCCATCTTCTCTTGAGAGCCGTATGTAAATCGCCGTATTCAATTTTTTCATATCGTCACTTGGGTTTTTCATTCTATCACCTCATATGCCGATATATCCCAATTCAAGTATAGCAGAATCAAGATATACATGCAGCCCCCTATTACTTGTTAACATGATTCCTTATAATTCTAGAAACACATTCTTCATAGGTACATTGACCTAAGTATCTGCGTCTCACCGTCCATATCTTCTTATCCTCCGTAATTGGTTTTTGTTCATTTGATTTCATCACAATCTCCACCTTACGTCTTACTAAATACTATGAGTTTCGTATGGAAGATAATTCATCCATATACCATAGTATGAAAGGTTTGGAGATTTTTGGGTTTGTTTCGAAAATGCACCTTAATAATTAACCTGCTAACATGTAATTTGTTACCGCCACATTTGTTCTCCAGTGACTCAAGTGAAAAACCGAAACGGCCATAAGTGCAAGACGGTTATACTCTGTCGCATAACCTTTCTCTAAAGCAATCTTCCGATTGTCGCCTCTCACAATATACGGCCTGCCTTCATCCATATCCCGTATAAACCTTTTTCTTTTGCTGTTATAATTCTCATCTCTTTTATGTCTCGCATCAAATCTATCAAGACATTCCTTTCTCAATTGTTCTCTGTATTTTGGCTCGTTTTCAATTCTTTTCAAATAGTAGTCATATTTCTCCCTCGCATTGGCACTCCTCATGGAATGAAGGTCAATCTTATTATCCATCTGTTCCTTTGTAAAAACCTTATCCTTACTACCGTCAAAATAAGATTTAACCAACTCTTCGTTCTCCGGTGTGATTCTCTGCAACTGATATTTGCCCCCTTTACCCTTCAGAACTTCTACGCACAAATATCCATTCTCGTCCCTTTTCAGATTATCTTTCTTCAAATGTTTCAACTCGTCTCTACGAATCCCGACAGCCTTTTGAAACCTAACCAAATTCTGATTTTCTTCTTTCTCCATTTCTGCTTTCCCCTGTTGATTTTTATTTGCATCCCTAGAACGAATAATAGTAGATGCTTTGCGAATCGGTTTTTCAATCTCATCTAATTTCACCCCTACCGCCTTGCAACAGGCTGCCATATAGGTGTGAATTGTCGCCGGCGTCTTACCATCGGCTTCTAATCTTCTTTCGTACACTTGCAAATATTCCTTTTCTTTCCCCTCTAACTGTTCCACTCTTTTGATGCCACATTCCTCTTTTAAGAATCTGGCAAACATCCGAATCTTCTCAACATACTGTTTCTTTGTCCTCTCATTTTCAATACTGTTTACGTTTTTGTTGTGCGTAAGGCTATACGCAAGACTATTTCTTTTCGCCATAACTTTTATACTCCTTTCCCAATCTTTAACAGTAGGATGTCAGCCCCATAGTTAATCGTCTCAATAAATTTCTTTTTTGACGCACATCTGCTTTTGCAGACTCGGGGTGCGGAGGAAATTCTTACCTCGCATTATCTGCAACGCCAAGACCGCCTTCCGGCAACGTTGCAGGTGCCAATGCAAACTTAAACGGTTATTTTTCTGCTCTGCTGGTTTTCAAAAACTACCTATTTTGTGCTAAAAATTACCCTTTTTTCTCGTTTGCTTCTCTTTACTGGTTATTTTCTAATGTACTTCGTCCAGGAAAATAACCTCAAAGAGATTCTTTTCATACATCCCATATGCCGATAACCCTCCTTCTGCTGGCATATTTCGCTTTCTCGCAGAAGGTATTAGACACGCTCTACGCTTTGTCTATGTCCTCCTGCTCGCTTTATAATAGTTACATGAATATAATGTAAGATTGGGTGGTAAGATAACTGTGAAGTATTTTTTGCACTAAAAAAGTGTCTTTGACACTTCAACTCCCCTGCCCCTCATTCTTGAGGGGTGGGGGTTTTCTTTTTCCTCGTTTTCCTCCATAATAGTAGTATGAATATCTTACAAAAAATTTTTATTGACCATTATGAGGAAATGATTTATCTTCAACATCCTCGTGACTCGGTCATCGAGAATGTAGAAAAAATGATTCACTGTGGCGACCCTTCTTTTGGTGGTGCC
>JAZNHX010000157.1:0-2467 GCA_045577115.1 Faecalimonas sp.
TTTAAAATCACGCGGTCAAGAACACCCTCCGGCGATGAAAACGCACCTTTCATCTCGTTGTAAACAACACCATTATAAGTAAGCGCATCTTCCTCTGACTCTAGATTATAACTCCATCCCTCCTGACGGAAAATCTCATCATGCAGATAAATGTTTGGGTAGAATACCGCATCCATGTACACGTGCATCAGATTTTGGAAATCTTTATCATTGCAGCTTGCCACCGGATACACGGTCTTATCCGGATATGTCATTGCATTTAAAAATGTATTGAGAGAACCCTTCACCAATTCTACAAATGGGTCCTTCAGCGGAAAATTCTTCGAACCGCAGAGTACGGAATGCTCCAAAATGTGGGGAAGGCCTGTGCTATCCTCCGGCGGTGTGCGAAAGCCGATGTAGAACACTTTATTCTCATCATCGTTATCCATCAAAAGTACTCGTGCACCGGTCTTCTTGTGACGCAGGAGATACCCTTCTGATTTCAAATCCTTCAAATTTTTCTCTTGTATTAATTCATAAGTTATCAATCTGTCTAAATTCATATTATACGCTCCTAATTTTATTAAAGAAGCGGGCAGCACCTCGAAAATCTTCGATTTTCTCGGTCGCTTCGCTCCTCAAATGCACAAGCACCCATACATTTATGCAAGCATAATGTTTGGGTACTTGCACATTTCCATCTGCCCTTTTCGCATTATACCATTATTTTCCCCAATAATAAAGAAAAATAGTCACTAAAAATGGGCCATGCTAATGCACAGCCCATCAAATTCAAAATATAAAGTTATTCATTACTCTTTCTAGTCAATACAAACAATGTCGCAATCAAAAGTACTGCACCAACCGGTAGCGAAATCCAAGCACTCTTTGTAAATCCTGCTACAATATAGGTGACAAATGATACTGCTGCTACCGTAATTGCGTATGGCAATTGTGTAGATACATGATTTACATGATTACACTGTCCACCCGCAGACGCCATAATCGTAGTATCTGAAATCGGTGAGCAGTGGTCTCCACATACTGCACCTGCCATACAAGCTGAGATACCAATGATTGTAAGCTCCGGACTTGTCTCGCCGAATACTGCGATTACAATCGGAATCAAGATACCGAATGTTCCCCAGGATGTTCCTGTTGCAAATGCAATCACGCAACCGATCACAAAGATGATTGCCGGCAAGAATCCCATAAGTCCGCCCGCAAAGCTCTCTACAGATGCCTCTACAAATGCTTTTGCTCCAAGACTGTCTGTCATTGCTTTGAGCGACCATGCAAAAGTTAAAATCAGAATAGCCGGAACCATTGCCTTGAATCCGTCCGGAATACATCCCATACAATCAGAGAATGTCATTACCTTACGTACCAAGTATAAAATGATTGTGATAATCAGTCCGAAGAAACTTCCAAGTGCAAGACCTACAGATGCATCACAATTCGAAAATGCTGTCACGAAGTCCTCTCCACTGAAGAAACCGCCTGTGTAAAGCATTCCGATAACGCAACATACAATGAGTGAAATAATCGGGATTACAAGATCCATTACTTTTCCCTTTGGATTTACAAACTCGGACTCTGCATTTTCATAAGGACGGTCTTCTGTTGTGTAGATATCGCCTGCAAGCGCATTAAGTTCATGTTTTTTCATCGGGCCGTAATCTTTTTTCATTACGACAAGCACAATCATCATTATAATAGTAAGGATTGCATAGAAGTTATATGGAATTGCTTTGATAAATACTTCAAGTCCCTTTCCATCTTCCACATAACTGCTCACTGCTGCTGCCCATGATGAGATTGGTGCAATGATACAGATTGGTGCTGCTGTTGCATCAATTAAGTAAGATAATTTTGCACGTGATACATTGTGCTTATCTGTAACCGGACGCATAACACTACCTACTGTTAAACAGTTAAAATAGTCATCAATAAAAATCAATACACCGAGTGCAATTGTGGCAAGTTGCGCTCCCACTCTCGATTTGATGTGCTTGCTTGCCCATGCACCAAATGCTGCCGATCCACCTGCACGGTTCATGAGACAAACCATTGCACCGAGGATAACCAGGAATATGAGAATACCCATATTGTAACTGTCAGTTAATACTGCAATAAATCCTCCGTTGAAGATGTGCATTACGGTTCCCTCGAATGTAAATCCTGAATAGAACAAGGCACCTACCAGAATACCTACAAATAATGAACTGTATACTTCTTTGGTAATGAGCGCAAGCACAATTGCCACTAGCGGTGGCACAAGCGACCAGAATGTTCCATACAGTTTCGGTTCATAAACCGCTTCCTCTGCAGCAAGTCGGAGGCCAAGCGGTCTTAGGAAGACAACAGCAAGCAGCAACTCCTTGGCTCACAGAACGACATGGCTACGATCCGACTTCACTAGCGGTGGCACAAGCGACCAGAATGTTCCATACAGTTTCGGTTCATAAACCGCTTCCTCTGCAGC
>JAZNHX010000158.1:0-3368 GCA_045577115.1 Faecalimonas sp.
TTTTAAGACTCTTAAAGAAATGCATATAAAGATTGGTTTAATTACAAATTGCTATTTTGAAGAAAGTGATGTTATAAGGAATAGCATATTTGTTGATTATTTTGATACAATGTGTATGTCATGTGAAATGGGAATAAAAAAGCCTGATACTGAGATTTTTCAAAAATGTATGAAAGATTTGGATGTTGTACCTGAAGAATCTCTTTATGTTGGCGATGGTGGTAGTTGTGAGTTAGAAACAGCAAAAAAATTGGGAATGCATACACTTCAAGCAACGTGGTATTTAAAAGATGGTGTGAATCAACCTTCAAAAAGAAAAATAGAATTTTCACAAGCAGATTCTCCATTAGAAGTGATTTCTGAAATTTACGAGTAATTTCTTGACAAAATCGAACATGTGGTTGTATATTTCAATACACTGTGCTAAAATGATTGGAAAAGAGGTTTTTTTATGAAGAAAAATGATTGGATACTAGTCGCAGTCATCCTTATAATTGCAGGAATCGGTTTTCTCATTTATCTAAACTTTGGTAAGAAAAGAGCAGGTTTGGTGAAAGTAACCGTTGCCGGCGAATTGTTTGGCACTTATTCATTGGAAAAAGAGCAAGAAATAAAGATAAATGACACAAATTATTTGATAATCAAAGATGGTCAGGCAGATATGGTAGAAGCTAACTGTCCGGACCAGATTTGTGTAGACCACAAATCAATTTCAAAAAACAAGGAAACGATTGTATGTTTACCGAATAAAATAATTGTTGAAATTGTTGGCGGAGAAGATACAGAATTTGACGCGGTGGCGAACTAGGAGGCTGTTTTGAAAAATAAGGTGGCATATTTTGGTGTATTCACAGCAGTGGCGTTGGTTTTCAGTTATGTGGAGAGTCTGATACCGATTCACATAGGAATCCCCGGAGTTAAGCTTGGGTTTGCCAATTTAATTGTCGTGATTGCGCTTTATAAGATGAGTATAAAAGAAGCTTATATATTGTCAGTTGTCAGAATCATACTCGCAGGATTCATGTTTGGGAATCTGTTTGCGATTCTATATAGTCTAGCGGGTGGAATTCTGAGTTTGATGATTATGTGTGTTCTGAAGAAGACGAATCAGTTTAGTATATATGGAATCAGCATGGCAGGTGGCGTATTCCATAATATAGGGCAGCTTATAATGGCAGCAATTGTGCTAGAAAGTGTCAGTATTGGATATTATTTCCCTGTGTTACTCATATCTGGGTTGGTGACAGGACTTGTAATAGGTGTTATTTCTAATGAGATGCTTAAGCGATTAGTAAAGTTATAATAGAAGTGATGTTGGAGGAACTATGGTTTCATATGTAAGAGGCGAATTGGTCGCTATTGAGGAAGAAAAAGTAATTATTGATGTAAATGGTGTTGGTTTTGGCATATTTATGCCGGCACAGTCCATGAATTATTTACCGTCAATTGGTGAAGAAGTTAGATTACATACTTATATGAATGTGCGTGAAGATGCCATTCAATTATTTGGATTTCTGACAAAAGATGATTTGAGTGTGTTTAAACTGGTAATCGGTGTGAGTGGAATTGGTCCGAAAGGTGGACTTAGCATTTTATCTCAACTTTCACCGGATGATCTTCGCTTTGCTGTGATGGCAAATGATTCGAAGGCAATTGCAAAGGCACCGGGAATCGGCAAGAAGACGGCAGAAAAGCTCATTATTGAATTGAAAGATAAACTTAGTATTGAAGATGTACTGAATAAAGTGGATGACAGTGAAACATTTGTAGCAAACACAGGAGCCTCAAACGAGATTCAGTCAGAGGCAGTACAGGCACTGGTTGCACTTGGCTATGGCAATACAGAGTCTATGAAAGCAGTGAAGAAAGTACAGATGGATGAGAATACAACAGTGGAAGAAGTGCTGAAGTTGGCGCTCAAGAATATGATGTTTTAATTAGGCGGAGATAGAGATGAAAAAGAGGATCATTACAACAGAGAATTTAGAAGAAGATTTGAAGATTGAGAATCATTTGCGTCCGCAACTTTTGAAGGATTACATCGGACAGGAAAAGGCGAAGGAGACACTGAAGGTCTATATTGAAGCTGCAAAATCCAGAAAAGAATCTTTAGACCATGTGCTATTCTACGGACCACCGGGACTTGGTAAGACAACGCTTGCAGGTATCATTTCAAATGAAATGAATGTGAATCTGAAGATCACCTCTGGTCCAGCAATAGAGAAGCCAGGTGAGATGGCAGCAATACTCAATAACCTCCAAGAAGGGGATGTGCTTTTTGTGGATGAGATTCACCGTCTTAATCGTCAGGTGGAAGAGGTTCTTTATCCTGCGATGGAGGATTACGCAATTGACATTATGATTGGAAAGGGTGCCAATGCACGTTCCATTCGTTTGGATTTGCCAAAGTTTACACTTGTGGGTGCAACAACAAGAGCTGGTATGCTGACGGCCCCACTTCGTGACCGTTTTGGTGTTGTACAACGTTTAGAATTCTATACAGAAAAAGAGTTGCAGACGATTATCTTGCGTTCAGCAGATGTGTTGGATGTAGAGATTGAACCGAATGGAGCTTTAGAGATGGCAAAACGTTCCAGAGGAACTCCGCGTCTTGCAAATCGTTTGTTGAAGCGTGTGCGTGATTTTGCACAGGTTAAATACGATGGCGTAATCACAGAAGAAGTGGCAAATTATGCATTGGACCTTTTAGATGTTGATAAATTTGGTCTTGACCATAATGACCGCAATATTTTACTTACGATTATTGAAAAATTCCAAGGTGGTCCGGTTGGGCTTGACACACTTGCAGCATCTGTCGGTGAGGATGCCGGAACGATTGAAGATGTGTATGAACCATATCTATTAAAGAATGGATTTATTCAGAGAACACCAAAGGGAAGAGTTGCGACAGAAAGGACGTATCATCATTTGGGAATTCCTTGCCAAAATGAATAAAAGAAGTTATAATAGTGAAAGAATTAGAGAGGGTTGAGGAGGATTCCATGGCAACTTCAAGAAATAGTACGGAAGTACTGATAGGTGGAAAAGTAATCACATTAAGTGGGTTTGAAAGTGAAGAATATTTACAGAGGATTTCTACATATCTGAATCATAAGATTACAGAGTGTACCAGCATAGAGGGATACAACAGACAGACAGCAGAGACAAGAAGTACATTGCTTGCACTGAATATTGCAGATGATTATTTTAAAGCGAAGAAACAAGGTTCTGTTTTAGAAAATGATGTTCAGCAAAAAGACAAAGAAATGTATGATTTGAAGCATGAACTGATATCCACACAGATTCGTTCAAGTAATCTGGAACAAGAAATTGAACGATTAAAAGAAGAGAATCAACAATTGCAGATG
>JAZNHX010000159.1:0-3308 GCA_045577115.1 Faecalimonas sp.
AATTTCCAGAGTACAAGGTGTTTTTAAAAGCAAAGTTTAAAGAAGTTTTAAAGTAGAATAATAATTAAATAAATCAGAAATATCGATTATATTGACAAAACTAATACTGTGGTATTACAATGAAGAAAAAGTAATACTACAGTATTAGTTTTTGGAGGCTGTTATGAAAAAAGAAATGATTATCTACCATGGTTCAGGCCAGATTGTTGAAGTGCCAAAATGCGGGATAGGAAAAATATATAACGACTACGGACAGGGATTTTACTGCACCGAAGATATAGAACTTGCAAAGGAATGGGCTTGCCCAATAAAAAAGGACGGCTATGCCAATGAGTATGTTCTTCATACAGAAAATTTAAATGTGATGCATCTGACCAAAGAAAATTTTAACATCCTTAACTGGCTTGCTATACTTCTTAAAAATCGTAAATTTGATATCAACAATAATGTAGGAGCTGCTGCAAGAGAGTATCTACTCGCACATTTTCTGCCACAAACTCAAGGTGTAGATGTGATGATTGGGTATAGAGCGGATGATTCCTATTTTTCATTTGCAGAAGATTTTGTTAACAACAATATTTCTGTGAGGGACCTTAATGAAGCAATGCAACTTGGCAAATTAGGAGAGCAAATTGTTTTGCTTTCTCCGAAAGCATTTGAACAAATTGAATTTATGAAGTATGAGATTGCAGATTATAGAGAATATTATTTCAAGCGTATGCAGAGAGATGAACGGGCACGTGCGGATTATCAGCAGCGCAAGAAGAATCTAGCCATGCTTCGAGAAGATTTGTTTGTGTTAGATATTATTAGGGAGGATATGAAGAATGACGATTCACGCTTACAATCCCATATATTTGAGTAAAGCTGCAAAAACTCTTGGAAATATGCTACATGGTGCTGTGCTAGAATTCGGTTATGACGGGAGAGAGTTTCTTCAACTTTTTATTCAGTCAGAAATCGCGGAACAGGTTGAAGATGGCAATCCGAAGTACATTGCAGGAAGAAGTGGGTTGGAACTTTTTACAGAGGTGGTAGAACGGACTTGCGGCAATCAAACAAAACTAAATGTTATGGAATCCTATCATCGTTCGGATGTATATTGGGTGGGCTGGATACTGGCACATTATCAATGGTATTCCAAACGAAGTTTTCGGGATATTTTGGAAGTCGTATCTTACGATGAACTTTTGGGACTATATGATACGCTGCATGAGGCAGATGTACGAAAAGCATATGAGGTGCTAGATATGCATTTTATAAGTAAAGAATGCAAATTGAAAACCATGCGTAAGAGATGTGGTCTCACGCAAGAGGAACTATCAATGCTGTCCGAAGTATCGCTGAATACGATTCGTGCTTATGAACGCAAGAGTAAGGATATTAAAAAGGCGCAGGCGGATATTGTATTGCGTCTTGTGTCAGCGCTTAGATGCAATATTGATGACATTCTTGATTGAATACGAAAAAGCCAACGGATGCGATTCCATTGGTTTTCTTAATTTACTTATGCCCATTTACAAATTGTAAACAGACTATTGAAGTTGAGTAATAACAAGATGTGCAGACACAGGTCTGGTGCCTCCCGCAAGAGGTGTAATTGTCAATGCTGATGCGTTTCCGGCAGGATTTCGCACAGTCAAAATTGAATTGATCACTGTTGTTGTCACAATTGCCATACCGACAATCTGAGATGTGCCTGTTGCACGACCTACTACTGTATATTCTAAATCAGCACCGTTTAGAGTCAGTAATAATTGTCCTGCTTCGGTTACACTAACTTGGAATAGTATTTGGTAGCTACCTATCAATGTCAGATTAAACGAACTTGGGCCGGTTCGAACAATGCCAGAACCGCTATTTGGTCCGTCTTGAGGGAAACTAACATCTGTGCCAGGTGCAACTGTTGCTGAGTTATCTGGTGGCATCAATGCATAAAAATCAGCAAAATTTAGTACTCCACCCGCAGGACCGGCAGGCCCGGTTTCACCAGTAGGTCCCTGAGGTCCAACAGGCCCAGTTTCATCGGCAGGTCCTTGAGGCCCCGTTGGCCCAGCTATGCCCTGAGGCCCCCTTGGTCCTGCCGGACCCTGTGGACCAGGAGGGCAAATCGGACAATCTGTGTGGCAAGAACAACCATCATTTTCGCAATTCTCATCACAGCATCTTTCATTATTAAAAAAATTATATCTACGCACAATAATCACCTTATTCTTATTTTTTTAAATATCTCTTCGAAGCAAACCCTGTCTGCCCCTTATAAACAACATACAGCCAAACTGTACCATCTGTTTCTTTTGTGTAGTAACCGTAACACTGTACTTTTTCGCCCTTCGGCATGGAAGCAAGTACATCATATTTAGTGTTAGCTCCTGCACGAAGTTTTAAATCATCAGTTGTTACCACATAAGTTCCTGCTAAGTTCGCATCAAAACTATTTGCTGGTCGTACATTTGTAACTTCTTCGTCTTCCTTAACGCTTCCGCCGAACACTTCGCATATTCCTTCCGCAATGCCCAGTGCAATTTTTTTGCTCCAGTTTGGGTCTAAAATATATTTCACATCAGTGGCAGAATCCATGAATCCACACTCTGTTAAACTAGCTGGCATAGTCGTCTCTCTGAGCACATAAAAATTTGCCGTGTCTGTACCATTTGCCCTGTTTCCTTTGAGACCCGCTCTTGCAACTGCGTGTCTGTAAATTGCGTCTTGCGTTCTAGTCGTTATTCCAGAAGTTCCGGGATACACAAAAACGATTGTTCCACCGCCGGTACCGCCATCAATTCCGGCATTATGGTGAATGGAAGCATAATAATCTGCGTTCCATTGGTTGGCCTTTTGCACTCTGGCAGTGAGGGAAACATCCGTATTCCCACTAGTATCATCTACACGCAGAATCTCGTGGCCGGCACTTTGTAAATACGTTCCCAAAGCGTCAGCAACACGATTATTTAGCACCCATTCTCTTGTCTCATTACGATCAAGAGATTTCAAAACTCTTCTTCCGGCAGTGTCTTTTCCGTGTCCTGCATCGATTGCTATTTTCGCCATAATATCCCCCCTTCTATATATATTGTCTTAATTATAGAATATTCGAAAAAATAAATTTGGGAACGTAAAAAATACTTCCTAACTATTTCATCCTTTTATATTGGTGAAGCCTTGACGCTAGCGTAAAATTTTATTAGGATAAATGAAAAGAGAACACCACTTTGTGATAAAGTATTAGGTGACCAAACCAAATATTTTTACAAAGGAAGGTGTTCTCTATGGTTAAGAGTATACAGCATTTTGAAGAAAACAGCATT
>JAZNHX010000160.1:0-5120 GCA_045577115.1 Faecalimonas sp.
CAGTGCAAAACCTTGCAGATAAAAGGTAGTCAAGCGGAATAAGAATAGATGTAACAATCACTTGTTCACGATTAATATATAGGATAACATACTGCTTTTTTATTTTTGAGATTTTGGTCTCACATCATTGACTAATGTACATAATTGTCTGCAACCGAGAGTATTGCCATGTTCAATCACATAATCAAACTGCTCGTTTGCTTCCTCCCAGCGTTTCATACGTGCATAGCATCTTCCTTTTGCGAAAGCTAATTTCACTTTTTGGAAATTGTTTTTTGTTTTCACAGTTCCAAGTGCTTCCATCATGGATTCATAATTACCCTGTACCCAGTGTATCTGTGCAAGACAGAATGGATCTTTCTTTAAACGTTTCGGAAGTGTTTTATATAATTCCATGTACCGATTTATATCTCCATCCATACTGCATACATTCATCTCAGTCTGTATTAGCAATGTACCGTATAATCTTTTTCTTTTCGGAGAACTCCAGCTCTGTTGCAGATAGTCAAGCATTTCCCTATGTTCTTCTCTTGCATTTAATGCCAGTACGTACAACCATTCAAAACAAAGCTGCGTATACTTATCAGTATGTTTTTCATTGCTCTTTCCGTGTACTACACCTCTGTATGTAAGTTCCTTAAGACACAACGCATCACACTCGTCTGTTAATAGTTCCATATATGGCTTAGTTATCTTCTGCACATACTTTTTCTGCCACTTTCTCACTATGATAAAAGCCACGAAACATACCAAGAACCAGATATGTATTCTACCTGTTATCCAGCCTTCTTCCATGTAGGTAAAGAAAGCGACTGTCACCTTATGCGGAAACGGATTCCCCAAAAAGATACTCATAGTAGCCGTCAATAGACTGAGAACCACTGCTAGTACACCGAGACTTTTTATCCGAAAATTTTTCATTTCCCCATATGTTTTTTCAATCGAATATTCCTGCATCTTATATCCCTTCTTTCATTCCTACCAAGAAAACACAATAGCCATATCTTCAACTGAGAATCCATCCTCATTGATTGTTTTTCTCACTTCATCGAATGAAATGTTTTTTTGATTGCTCAGTACAACAAAATGTGTTTTCTTTGATTCGTTCTTTACCTGTCCACTAATCTCCAACTTATACTTATAAGAATGCAATCCCATTCTCCACATACCGTCACTCATTTTATAATAAGATTTATCGTGAAGTTTATAAGCTTTTGTAACCGTTGGTAATGCACCTTCATATACATGCAATCTGCCATAAAATATTTCAATACTTGATGCATATGCTACCTTTGGGGACACATCCTCTGGACCATATTGGAACAAGTAATAATCTAAGTCATGCAATTTATAGTAAATTTCATGCAAATACTTCACATCATGCGTATCGATGGCAAGCTCCATATAACGCTTCATCTCGTTCAAATCATCATCCAATAGATTTGTTTTTAATAATTTTTCTATGTTTTCAATATATGCATGGAATTCATCTCTTATTGGCACATTATCGCCGACCACTACCGGAGTTCCATACTTTTCATTGTATTCCTCCTCTGTCATTCCACTGACTTGACCATATGGTGGGACTGTAGATTCAAAGGCGTATCCTATAACAACTTCGCCACTATCGGTAAACAAATTCCAATCTAAACTCTTTGGATTCGTATAACGCAAAAAATCATTCGCAGGCAGATAATCACTTTCTCCAACATGATTTCCTTTATGAATAAGTTTTGTTAGTTGTTTGATTTCCTCCTCTGACATGCCAGCCAATACCTTTTTTCGCATTTTCAGAACTTCTTCTTTTGTCGGCTGTATCGGAATTTTTTGTTCCGTGATTGCAACCTGTAAACTTTCATTCATGATTCGCTTCATGCTTTTTGCAAGAGTCGGGTGATCTGTTTTCCATACACCACGATTTCTTTTATCATTATTCTCAAATGTAATCATTGTTTCCCCAGAGCCATAGGTGAGTAAATATTCCTTTTTGCCACACTGTAACACAATCGTAAATTCACTATCTGTAATTGCATTACCTTGTTGAAATTCCTTCCACGAAACTTCATTTAAGGCATACACCAAATCTTTAATTTCTTTATCTGAAAGATAATATTCAACAGTCTTTTCTCCCCAACGGAATACAGAACAAGAATCAATATCTTCTACTGTAACACTATGTGACCACTCATAAGGATTATTTATCATGGTATCGTTTGGATTCGTTGCACACAAAAGTATTGTAACAACACATGCTATCACAGAGATAAGAACAGACTTCCATGTAGGTTTCTTCCATTGTAAAATATTTTTTATCCTGTGTTTTACATCACCTTCATCAAAAGCAATTGTAATTCCTGAAAATCTATCTTTTCCTACTGTCACATTCAGTAATGTAGTCGAGTAATCTGTTTTTATAGAATCACCAAACTGTTTTAATACTGCCTCATCACAACTTGTTTCCATATCCCTACACATCAGAACAAATGCCAGCCATACAATTGGATTAAACCAATATATGCATGTCACAATAAGAGCAAGTGCTTTTAATATATGATCTTTGCGTCGGATATGGTGTTTCTCATGCATCAAAACATACTCCAAATCCTGCCCCGTAAATTCAGATGGCAAATAAATGCATGGATAAAAGAATCCAATAACGAACGGTGTATCGATATAATCTGATATATATATATCTTCTATATCACTGTACGGCACACATCCTATCAATCTTCGTTTTAATCTTATGTATGTAATGACGTGAAAACAAATAAACACGAAAATACCGGCCAGCCATATATAAAACAGAACCGGCAACCACTTATTATAAATAGTCTTTGCTTCCGACACCCCATCTGTATCTGTAACCACATATGCCCCCGCATTTCCACCTTCTTTTTCAGGGACAATGATTGGCTCAACTCCTTCTTGAACTGCAGCTTTATATTCTCCTGTTGAATCCCAATAAATATTATGTTCACCCACATAACTGTCTGTAATATTCTTCAAGACAATACCATTGTTAATTTTCTCCGGTATAAGCGATATCGGCAATTCGATTGACACGGGACAAAGCAGACGAAACACAACTACAATCCATAAAACATAGGAATAAATTTTAGGTGCTTTTCTCAGCAGATATCGAATGAACAGCACAATTAAAATAACAATACTTGCTTTTAAACTAATATTTAATATTTCAAAAAACAAATACGGTTTCAATAGTGTCTCCTCCTTGTTTATTCAAACCATTTATTTAAAACTTCCGCATCCTTCTTAGCAACATAACTGCTGCCACCAATATTTTTTACATCTTCAACTATACTTACGAGCATAATCGGTTTATCTGTATCACCTGTAGTTGTAACAACGAACCACCCAAGTTCTGTCCCCGTTGTATCATTTTTTGAAGACTTAATTTCTGCCGTTCCTGTTTTTCCAGCAAGCACAACATTATCGTTATGTGCCACATATCCTGTTCCATTCGGATTATTGATAACCAACTTGATTCCTTCCAAAACTGTACTAGAGACCTCCTCTGAAAAAGCTTTCTCTATCCACACTTTTGAATGATAATTTTCCTCATATCGTAAGGTTGGTTTTAGAACATCTCCTTGGTTTACAAATGCTGTATAAAGCGTTGCCAAATGAAGCGGGTTCATCAATATTTGCCCCTGCCCATATCCACTATCTGCCAATTGAATCTCTGTTTCTATCTGTTCTGTATTTGAATACTTCGATTTCCCCATAGTTATCTCAAACGGCAACTTGCTGTTAAAGCCAAGAACATCCAGTGCTTTTGCAAAAGATTCTTTTCCTGTCTTCAGTGCAACCTTCGCAAAATAAATATTATCAGAATACATTATTGCATTCTTGAGCACCACAGGCTCATAGGTCTTCAAAGTCGTAATCTTATAGGAACCCCAACTGTCATCTTTCTGCCATTCATACCCTTCATTTCCAAAGTCCTCATCAGCCGTAAAAACATTATTTTGAAGACCGATTGAGGCAGTGATTGGTTTAAACGTAGAACCAGATGCGTATGTCTGTCGAAAACGATTTAAAAGTGGCTTCTTCTCATCATTATTGAGCGCATCCCACTCGGCAGTAGACATTCCCAAAATAAAATCATTGTTATCGTAGGTGGGTGTACTGACAAGAGCCAAAACCTCTCCACTCTCAGGATTGAGCGCAACAGAACAAGACTGATCTTCTTTAAATGTTTCATACAAATCTTGTTGCAGGAAACAATCAATGGTGAGTTTAATGTCTTTTCCATGTTCAACATCGTTATACACTAATATTTCTTTTCTCTTTCCGTCTGCATCTAAAATCTCAATGCTATAACCATTCTTTCCTTTTAGTTCCTTCTCATATAGTGCCTCCATCCCACTTCTTCCAATGACACTATCTGCACTATATCCTTCTCCCCAATGTTCTTTCAAATCCTCTGCTGTTACATTCTGTACATAGCCAACTAAATGAGCAGCCACTTCTCCAAGCGGATAGGCACGAACAATCTCTTTTTTTATCATAACTCCAGGAATGGAAAGTAGTTCTCCTTTATATTGCTCTTTATCCTCCGTGGAAAGCAGTTTAATTGGTACAAACAAATCGGCTCTTACCCAGCTTGCACCCAATTTTTTACGAATTGCATCGACATCCACTCCTAGAATTCCAGAAAGTTTCGCAAAAGTGTTTTCATCATCTTCTATTTTTTGAGGTACCAGTCCCACAGTGAAAGCTTCCCCCTGTCCGGCAAGCACATATTCATTTCTATCTAGGATTTTACCTCGAATCGCTTTATTAACCGAAACACTCACCTTATCATTAGCGCCCAAATTAGGGAAAATTAATGAATCCTCCCATATCAACTTATAGCCTTCTTCTGTCTCAACAAAGTCAGCAGTATTATCGAAAATAATCTTGTCACTCAATGTATCAAATGATGTTTTATATGTTACTGTCAATTCCTTTTCATCAACCTCAAGAACATCTACTTCAAAATTACTAATTTCAATTCCTTCATAAATTTTCGAATTACGCTCAATAAACTTATCCTTCTCAATTGAACCTGAAGATTTAACATCTATCATTTTATACATTTCTTCATATTTTTGTTG
>JAZNHX010000161.1:0-13980 GCA_045577115.1 Faecalimonas sp.
TACTTAACTTTAGTATGCGTGAAAACCGAAGGTTTTATACCGTTATCTACATTCCGAGTTATCCACATCGTGTGGATAACTGGTCTTTTTTGTTGATATCTCCATTTTCTATTGCTAATGTAATTTTTCTATGCTACCGTAATCTCACGCAAAGCATTGACACATTTTTCTATGTGCGTTTGCGTTTCTACTTGGTCTTTTATCCGGCATGTCGCCCAAATTCCAAGTGCGTTACTAATTTTATATTTTTCAAAAGGAGGTTTTTGCCTATGCAAAACAACTATGCCGCTTCCTACACGGAAGCAAAAGGGGTCATTGAATACAACATGACCAACAACTATATGTTTCGTTACATATTACAACAAAACAAAAAGGTGCTGACTGGACTTATCTGCTCTCTTCTCCACCTGAAACCCGAAAATGTCCTTGACATTGAAGTTACCAACCCCATTGACTTGGCTGGGGATGTTAGTGGAAAAGAATTCATTCTCGACATCAATGTCAAACTAAATGACGATACTATCATCAACTTGGAAATGCAGGTTGCCAATGAACACAATTGGCCAGAGCGCTCGCTAATGTATCTTTGCCGTGCATTCGATCATCTTTATCGTGGACAAGACTATGAAGAAGCACTTCCTGTGTACCATATCGGTTTTCTAGACTTCACACTTTTTTCAGATGCTCCTGAATTTTACGCCACCTATAAGTTATTAAATGTAAAAAATCACTATCTATATAGTGACAAATTTACACTTTCTGTGGTAGACTTAACTCAAACAGAACTGGCAACCGAAGAAGACAAAGCCAATCGCATTGATTATTGGGCTCGTCTTTTTAAAGCAAAAACGTGGGAGGATGTAAAAATGCTGGCACAAAACAATGAATATTTGGAAGAAGCTGCTAATTCTATCTACCAAGCAAATGCAGAAGAAATCGTACGTCAGCAATGCCGTGCAAGAGAAGATGCTGAACGTCGTGAACGTACATTGATTCGGAATTATAATCGTGCGATTGATGAACTCAATGCCACGAAGGAAGCTCTTGATTCCGAAAAACAAAAAAATGCATCCCTCTTGGCTCGCATCCGTGAACTTGAAGCAACAAATACGGATAAATAAATTAGGATCTAAAAATGTTGAGGAATACGATTTTTAAACGAATCGCATTCCTCAACTGATTTTTTTGCACTATTTACTTTCCTGTAGAACCAAATCCACCGACACCGCGAACTGTTTCGCTTAACTCTTTTACATCATCAAATTCCACGCTCAAAAACGGAACCACAACCAACTGTGCAATCTTCTGTCCTACTTTGATTTCGCGAACCACCTCACCATCATTGTGAAGTGCAACTTTCACTTCACCACGATAATCTGCATCTACAACACCTACGCAGTTTGCCGGGCGAAGTCCTTCCTTAGAAGAAAGACCGCTTCTTGCAAAAACGCCTCCAAAATATCCTTCCGGAATCTCCATTGCAAGTCCTGTGCCAATCATCTTAGTCTCATGCGGCTGAATCTCAACGCTTTCGTTTACATCTGCAAACAAGTCATAGCCTGCTGCATAAGCGCTTCCTCGCTCTGGAAGAATTGCTGTCTCTGTCAACCTCTTAATATTAATCTTCATATAACACAACGTTCCCTTCTGCTAATGTCTTTTGTACATCAATGACTCTCTGGTTCGTGCTTCCTACCCAGTGCGTATTTTCGTCTTTTTTATCAACCTCAAACTCACCGTCACAGAGCACGTCCAGATATGGAATGACACGCATATGCTTTACTTCATCCCATGTACCACCGGTATATAACCAAATCGTTTTATTCGGAAATTTTTCTCGGATTTCCTTTGCCAGTTCTGCAACGTCAAAGGCGTTGTTCATATGTAACGGATCACCACCGCTAAAGGTAATGCCATGCACATAATCTTTTTTCAGTTCCTCAAAGATTTCCTGCTTTGCCGCCTCATCAAACTCAAGTCCGCCATTCGGGTCCCATGTGATTGGATTGTGGCATTCCTTGCAACAATGGGAGCAGCCTGCAACCCATAATACAACGCGCAGGCCCACACCATTTAACATGTCATCTTTTGTAATATTGTGATATCTCATTCCTACATACTTTTCCTTTCTGCAATCTCTGCCATCTTGGCATCATTCAGACGCGTATCACCTTTTACGCGGGAGTATGATAAATATCCATTCATACGGTCAATCTTTGTGAGGTTCTTGCTACCGCACTTTGGACATACGTCCATAGAGAGTTCCTCATGACCGCAATCGTCACAGTAGGCGAGAGAAAGGTTTACACCCTCATAGAAGCCAAGGTCCATTGCACGACGTACCAAAGCCTTGATTGCCTCTTTATTATAGTTAATCGGATATTTTACATACTGGATCTTTCCACCATTTGAAAGTTCCCAGAAACGTCCTTCTAAATCCTGTTTCTGAATCGGAGTAATGTCTTCTGAAACATGGCAATGGAAGCTGTTGCTCACATATTCACGGTCAGACACATTTTCAATGATTCCGTATTTCTTGCGGAACTGTTGTACCTGTACACCGCAAAGGTTCTCTGCAGGTGTTCCGTAAATGGCATATAAATGTCCGTCTTCTTCTTTGAACTGATTTACCTTCTTATTGATATATTCCAACACCTCAAGAGCGAACTGTCCATCTTCTACCAGAGACTTCTTGTTGTGAAGCTGCTGAAGCTCATTAAACGCTGTAATACCGAAGGATGCTGTTGCAGCCTTAAGAAGTGGCTTAATCTTGTCATATAAGCCCAAATTGCCGCCATAGAAGCCACCTTCACAGTAAGCTAATGGGTTGGTAGACGCTTTCATTTCTCCCAAATAGTCATAGGTTCTGATATGAAGCTGTCTGATTAACTCCAAGTAATAATCCAATACTTCATAGAAGTCTTTTCCTTCTTGTTTTGCTTTTGCATAAATCATTGGAAGGTGGAGACTTACTGCACCAATATTGAATCTTCCGACAAATACAGGTGTATCGTTTTCATCTGCCGGATTCATGCCACCTCTCTCATACCAAGGTGATAAAAATGCACGACAACCCATCGGACTAATAATCTTGCCGTACTGCTTGTACATGCTTGCAACATATCCTTTTCCGGTCAAGCTCAACCAGTCTGGATACATGGTCTTTCTCGAACACTCAATACCGGCTTCAAATACATCTTCCAGTTCTTTACCCGGACCATGCAAATTCTCATCATATAAGAATACAATCTTCGGGAACAGAACCGGCTTCTTATGGCCTTCCTTGCCTTGTCCATTCATACGAACCTTGAGCATTGAGATTGTTACTAGCTTACCATACTTCGATGTGTTCGTTCCGGCAGTCACTGTGATAAATGGATAATCACCACGGCTGGAAGATACAGAGTTGAACTTATACTCCCATCCTTGGAAGCCTTGCTCCATCTCTTTCTCCAAATCTGCCCAAGCAACTTCTTCTGCTTTCTCCTGTGAAAGTCCTAAGTCCAAGTATTTTTTTAAATGCTTTTTATGCGACTTCTCTGCATAAGGTTCTAAGATATCATCTACACTCGGAACCGTAAATCCTCCGTACTGCTGGCTTGCTGCACTAAGTACGATATCTCCTATTACATCAAATGCTACATCCAACGTCTTTGGTTCATTGTACCAGAGGTTACCCATCTCAAATCCACCACTCAGGACATTTTGCACATCGAACAGACAACAGTTCATAGTATCTCTTCTCGCTGACATATCGTGGATGTAGATGTATCCCTCACGGATTGCCTGAATCTCTTCTACCGTAAGGAAGAATTTCTTATACAACTCCTTGTTGAGTTCGTTGAAAATCAAACTTCTCTTTGTAGAAACCAGTGCGCTGTCTGTGTTGCTGTTCTCTTTATCTCCAATATACATGATGGACTGGCTCTTCTTGTACACATCATCCAGCATCTGCACAAAATCCTGCTTGTAGTTGCGGTAATCCTTATAACTCTTCGCAACTGCCGGATTCACTTTTTCCAATGCACCTTCAACTACGTTGTGCATCTGAGCAATCTGAATCTCCGTGATACCCATCTTCTTTACTTCTTCTTCAACGAATTGGCAGATAAAGTCTAATTCTTCTTGTGTGAATTTAACCAATGCTCGATACGCCGACTTATTAACTGCCACAACGACCTTCTGGACATTAAAGTCTTCCTTGGAGCCGTCTTTTTTGACAACTTTAATCATCTTATTTTCTCCTTTCGATTAAAACTCTATATTTTGTGTTTCACCTTCCTGTCAATCACTATATAATGTATTTCTGTGCATTTTTAATCATATCATTCCTACACAATATCGTCAACAATATTCCGCTAAAATATTACACAAATTTTCAAGGATTTTTTACCGCGATTTTTGGTAAAAAAATAGATTGCCAAAACCTTGACAATCTATTTATATCTCTTCTACTCATCATCTTCCAGCACATACGGTGTTTGCTGATAAACATAGTAGTTGGCCCAATTCGTATACAAGTTGTTTGCATGAGACCTCCATGCAAGAATCGGCTTATTCTCACAGTCATCGTTTGGATAATAATTCTTTGGAACCTTAATATCCAATCCCTTATTCTTATCTCTCATATACTCGTTGTGAAGTGTGACTCTGTCATACTCCGGATGGCCCATTACAAATATCTGCTTGCCGTCCTCTGTCATGCATAGGAATACGCCCGCTTCGTCGGATTCCGCCAGGATACTCATGCCTTCTATGGCGCGGATTGCCTGCGTTGGAACTGTTGTATGACGTGAGTGCGGTGCATAGAACACATCATCAAATCCTCGCACGAGAGGTGTCTTTCTATTCTGTACGCGATGTTTGAACACACCAAACATTTTTTCAGGCAATGGCTGCTTATCTACGCCAAAGTGATAATAGAGTCCAGCCTGTGCGCCCCAGCACAAATGCAGTGTCGAAGTAACATGTGTTTTCGTCCACTCCATAATCTCTTTCAGTTCTTCCCAATAGTCCACTTCCTCAAACGGCATCTGTTCTACAGGCGCTCCCGTAATAATGAATCCGTCAAACTTTTGTTTTTTAATATCCTTAAACGGAACATAAAACTTATTCAGATGACTTGTCGATGTGTTTTTTGATTCATGGCTTGATACATTGACAAATACAACATCAATCTGAAGTGGTGTATTGGATAACATGCGCAGAATCTGAAGCTCTGTATCTTCTTTCAATGGCATCAGATTCAAAAGCCCTATCTTCAACGGACGAATATCCTGCTGCATGGCACGGTCTTCATCCATCACAAATATATTTTCTTGTTCTAAAATACCTCTAACCGGCAAATCATTCTGTACTCGAATCGGCATCTTCTATCTCCTCTTCTTTCTCTTCTTCTGCAGGCACAATGAACGTACCATCCTCACCCACATAATTCTTTTCATTATAATTCTCTGTCTCAATCGGCAGTTTTTTCTGCTCTAACTTCTGATGTATAAGCATCTTTATAATATAGTAGAGAACCGCAAACGTCGGAACTCCCACAATCATTCCAACAAGTCCAAACAATCCTCCGCCAATCAGAATTGCAAACATAACCCAGAATGCGGATAGTCCTGTAGAATCTCCTAAGATCATCGGACCAATTACATTTCCATCTAACTGTTGCAAAAGAAAAATAAAAATGACGAAGTAAAGTCCCTTCAACGGATCAACCAACAAAATCAAAATTGCACTTGGAATCGCACCAATATATGGGCCGAAAACCGGGATCACATTTGTCACACCGACAATTACGCTAACCAACAACGTATATGGCATTTTTAAAATCGTAAGGCCGATAAAACAAAGCACTCCGATAATTGCTGAATCAATGATTTTCCCGATAATAAATCCGCTAAAGGTCTTATTGGTCTTCGATGCAAGATGCAAGATGATATTTGCTCTTCTAGGCGTGTTAAATGCGTATACCATCTTTCTACATTGTCCCATAAATCGTTCTTTGCCAAACAACAGATAAATGGCAACGATAAATCCAATCAAAATATCTACAACACCATTTACCATACCAATAACGCCTTCTGTAAGACTCGTCATCAGATTATTAGTCTGTCTGAGCAAATCGTTCTGTACCCAGTCGAGGAACCATTTTTCCAATGCTTCTCCACTTTCTACTAGAACATTCTTCAATGTCTTTCCAAGAAACGTGTCTTCATGTAGAAATTCATTTGCACTTGTTCCTAATGCGTCAATATGAGATGGCAGTGCTACCACTAAGTCATAAATACTCTTATAAAGCTCCGGTATCAGCATATTAAATAATGCTGTAATCACTGCAATCGCAATTATAAAACTTACAATCACACCAACACTTCGCGAAATTCTATGTACGGTCTGCTCTTTTTTTATCATCTTGTTCAGCCTTGGAGACAAAAACTGCTCCACTCGTTTCACGATTGGATTCAGAAGAAACGCAATCACGAGGCCATAGATAATCGGCATCAAAACATCAAATACTTTCCCTACCACAGCTGCGAGCTCATCAAAACGCCACACTGCAAAAAAGAACAAAACACCCACAACAACGACTACCAGTGTCGTCATACCACGCTGAAAATGCTCGCGTAATTTAGAAGGTTGTTTCTTAATAAATTGTGGTTCTTTTTCGTGATAATTCATTATCTTCCCATCCTTTCGCAGATATGTGTTATTATACAACTTTTCACTATTATGCGTCAACTTGTAATATCAACTATCACATAAAAACGGCATAGCACTTCTGCTATACCGTCCATGATTATTTCCCTTTTTTAAAAGTTGCACACTCTGTCTCTTCGACACGATTCGCGTCAGAACCCATCACGTTAATTCTGCCTGCGTAACATTTTTTGGATTCGTTGTACTCACATTCCACTGCCTGACAGAGAACATCACTTCTCTCAGATGCCTCTTTCGCACTGTTTGTGTACTGTTCCCCTTTTCTCTCAACGAAACTTCCACAACTGGTCTGCTCAGAAACCTGTGCTGAACTTCCCACCACTTCAATCTCGTCTAAATCACAATAGTTTTGTTTGTTGTGTTTGCATGTGACAACTCCACATCTTAATTCCGGCATAATCATACCTCCTTGCATTTTGAATTACAAGGTTAGTATGACCATTCACAGAATCTCTATGCATGCAGTTCCACTATCTTCCACAACATTTTTTATATTTTTTACCGCTTCCGCATGGACATGGGTCATTTCTTCCCACTTTTTTCTCTTTACGGACTGTTCCGGAATTCTTTTGTTCTTTATATAATTCTTTTCTCTTTTCCTCTGTGAAAATCGCATCCCACTGTGGAAGCTCATAGAGCCATTCTGCTCTGGCTGCAACCATGTTCTTGTACAATTTTTCTTTATCAAATGCGAGACTTACAACCGTGTCCTCTTCCATTTCTTCGATTGGATTCGGCTCCTTTAAGCTGTCGTTAATTCCATCCAAGAAACCTGTCATTGTAAATACTTCAAGGCCGTATTTTTTTGCAAGCTCTTTCACAGTACCTTTTACTTCTTCGTCAGGGTTCGCAAGCAACTGCTCGTAGATTCCTTTTTCCAATTCAAAATAGGTCCCCCAGAATTGTTGCACTGTATTTTGATCCATCTCTTGTGAGTACGCGGTATCGCGCCATTCTTGTAATAAAGCCATTTCTCAATCTCCTTTGTAATCATTTTCAACACTTTTTGTATCATAACATCCGACACAAATTTGGTCAATAGGTTTCTTTTTCTTGACATGATGCATATAAGGCGACTATACTAATAATATTGTAAAAAGGAGTGAAAAGAATATGGAACATTTAACCATACCAAAAGATTATGAAGCACCTCTTACAATCCGTGAGACAGAGGTTGCTATTAAAGAAATAAAAGACCATTTCGAGCGAGCACTTGCGAAGTCTTTGCATTTGACTCGTGTGTCTGCTCCACTTTTTGTAAAACCGGAGTCAGGACTTAACGATAACTTGAACGGTGTAGAGAGACCTGTATCATTTGGAATCAAGGAACAGAATGATAACCCAGTAGAGATTGTACACTCTTTGGCTAAGTGGAAACGTTACGCACTGAAGCGTTACGGCTTCCATTCAGGAGAAGGACTCTATACGGATATGAATGCCATTCGTCGTGACGAAGATACAGACAACATCCACTCTCTCTATGTGGACCAATGGGACTGGGAAAAAGTCATTTCCAAAGAAGAGCGTAACACAGAGACCTTGGAGTACACGGTTCGCAAAGTATATGCTGCTTTAAAAGAGACAGAGGAATATATCTCAAGAAGATATAACTACATAGAACCAATCCTTCCAGATGAGATTTTCTTTATTACTTCTCAGGAATTAGAAAACTTATATCCGGAATTGACTGCCAAAGAAAGAGAATACAGAATTGCAAAGGATAAAGGTGCTGTTTTCATTTCTCAGATTGGAAAATATCTTCTTTCCGGCGAAAAACACGACGGACGTGCACCGGACTATGATGACTGGGAATTAAACGGTGACATTATTGTTTACTACCCGGTTCTGGATATTGCTTTGGAATTGTCTTCTATGGGAATCCGCGTAGATGAAGAAACGCTCCTTCGCCAATTAGAATTGTCCGGTTGCCCGGAACGCGCAGAATTAGCTTTCCAGAAAGCACTCTTAAACCACGAGCTTCCGTATACTATCGGTGGTGGACTTGGACAGTCTCGTATCTGTATGTTCTGCTTAAGAAAGGCACACATCGGAGAAGTACAATCTTCGACTTGGCCAGAGCACATCGTAGAACATGCCCTCGCAAACGGTATACAACTTTTATAACTTGGATTGTTGTTGGAAATGGGTCTATGCAAACAAAAAGTTTGCCTAGACCCATTTTTTGCGTTTCCAATTAATTATTTCGATTATAATTTAATTTCTTGGGTCTATATTAAGAAAAAACATTTGCGAGACCCTCAATATCTAGTTTTTATGGGTCTAGGAGAAAAATTTATTTACATAGACCTAAATGGTTAATTTTCATTGCTTTTCAAAGCATAATACCCTGCTTTTTGGGTCTCACACATTATTTTTTTCTATATAGACCCAAAACAAATGGATGAAATATAAAAATAAGGATTTGAAGGTGTCTCCTCCAAATCCTTATAATACATGTTCTAGTTTGTATAATTATCAAAATATCCCTGAACCAATACAACCGGTGTTCCTTTATCTCCGGAACCACTTGTAAGATCACACAGTGAACCGATGAGGTCTGTGAGCTGTCTCGGTGTTGTTCCTTGAGAAGCCATATCACCTACGAGGTTGTCATTCTTTTCTTTGATACGTTTTGAGATTGCTTCCTTAAGTGCTTCACCACTGAGATTAGCAAAATCATTGTCTGCAAGATATTTGAGTTTCAACTCGTTCGGCGTACCGATAAGCCCTTCTGTAAATGCAGGTGATACAACCGGGTCAGCGAGCTCCCAAATCTTTCCTTGAGGGTCTTTGAAAGCACCGTCTCCGTAAACCATTACTTCCACATGCTTTCCGGTTCTTTCAAGAATTTGTTTCTGAATGTCTTTTACCAAATCAAAGCATTCGTTCGGGAATAACTTAACGGTATTCTCTGTTGCTTTGTTACACCCAAGAAGACCATATTTTGTGTTATATCCACTTCCTTTTACAGATGCATTGAGGATATCATCCAAACTGCATACTCGTTCAGCTCCTGCTTCTTTTAAGATGCGTTTTGTTCTTGCACGAGTATGAATATCGCAGTTAATTACATTCTTTGTGTAATCAAGAATAGCTCTCGGATTATTTGCCAAGATAATCTCTACTTCTGCGCCCGCTTCACGAACGATATTTCCATAATATTTTACATAGTCAACACCTGTAAATTCATGCTTGTTCTCTCCAAACAATTCTCTATATTTATCTTCTGTAAGGACATCACTGTAAGGATTAATGCCGGCATTATCCAATTGTTCCAAAGATACAAGTTGATTGCCAACTTCGTCGCTTGGGTAGCCAAGCATCAATACCACCTTTTTTGCTCCCATCGCAATACCTTTTAAGCAGATTGCAAATCTGTTTCTTGATAAAATAGGGGTGATAACACCAACTGTCTCTCCACCTAATTTTACCTTCACATCTTCTGCAATCGCTTCTACAGTCGCATAGTTTCCTTGTGCTCTAGCTACGATTGATTCGGTAACTGAGATGACATCTCTGTTACGAAGTTCA
This sequence comes from Faecalimonas sp., assembly GCA_045577115.1. GTDB lineage: Bacteria > Bacillota > Clostridia > Lachnospirales > Lachnospiraceae > Faecalimonas. The sequence continues at coordinate 10,249 of JAZNHX010000161.1, forward strand.
AAGCCTTCGCTCTCGGCAGCTTCTAAGACGCTGTTTACCACAACATCTGCAAGATTATCATTCTCTCTGATAATTGGACATCTAATACCTCTTGAAATTGTTCCTACTTTTCTTTCCATGTGATCGTCTCCTATCTTTTAAAGTTTTTCATGAAATCACGGAGTAGATTATACTAGATTTTTTTTCAGATGTAAAATAATTTTGCGAATTACATATATTTTCCAACACTACATTAAAGGTGCTATTAAACGTAGTATTCTCCCTGCTATTTTGTCAAGCAGACTACGGTTTTTTAAATCCTCTTTTGTAACTCTCTGACACTTTTTAAGCGTCTCCTGAAAGTCTTTTTCGATATCCCAAATAACCGGATTCTTATATATAAATGCACCACATTCAAAATGATGATACAGGCTGCGATAATCCAGATTAATAGTTCCCACTGTTGCCGTGTCATTGTCAGACACAAAGACCTTTGCATGTACGAATCCCGGTGTGTATTCGTAAATCTGTACCCCGGATCTCATCAGTGTCTCGTAATATGTCTTCGCAACTGTAAATGCATACCACTTATCCGGAATATGAGGCATAATAATAATAATCTCTATTCCGCACTCAGCGACATATTTCAGTGTCGTGAGCATGTCATCATCGATAATTAAGTATGGTGTCATGATATGCACATATTTCTTTGCATGATTCAAAATATGAAGATATACCTGCTCTCCCGGATTCTTTCGGTCAAACGGACTGTCTGCATACGGAAGCACATATCCAAGTTCCCGTTTAAACTCATCACCCTTCGGCGTCAGATATTTCGAATAATCATCCTGACGTCGCTCCAGAACATTCCACATCTGCAAGAACATCATGGTAAAGCTCTGAACAGCTTCCCCTTCAAGCATAACCGCCGTATCCTTCCAATGACCGAATCGTTCTCTTTCATTGATATACTCATCCGCAAGATTAATTCCTCCGGTAAATGCCACCCTGCCGTCAATGACACAAATTTTACGGTGGTCGCGGTTGTTTTGGTGTGAAGATAATACCGGTCTTATCTTGCTGAATTGTTTACATTTAATACCTGCTCGTCTCAGTTCCTTGTCATAGTGGTATGGTAATTGAAACATACTACACATACCATCATACATCACTCGTACATCCACCCCTTGCCATACTTTCTCTTTTAGTATGTCAAGAATCTCGCCCCACATACGTCCTTTATCAATAATAAAATATTCAAGAAAGATATAGGACTCTGCCTGACGAAGTTGTTTCTTTAATTCCTCAAACTTTTCTTCCCCGCTTGCAAAATATATCACAGACGTATTTCGATGTGTCGGGAAAGACATTCGATTATTCAAATAAGTGGCCAAATTCGCGTTTGCAGGTTTTGATGCCCGAAAATCCTCTAACACTACCTTGTCCTGTAACATATATGGTTTGGTCGCCTTGTTCAGCTCTGTCAAACTCTTTTCAAGCACTGCCGTCCCCGGTTGTGTTCTTACATACAGATAAAAAACACTACCGATGATCGGTGTAATCATAATCAGTAACATCCATGTAATCTTAATATCCGGATTGCTGCTGTTGTTAATCATATAGATAACTGTGATAACACCCAACACTAAAAATCCTGCATAAATGTATGTGGCATACGCTTGGAGGAAGGTGACTGCGGCTGCTAAAACATAAATCTGCACAAGTACTAACGCAGCAAGAATAAACACTCTACTGAACAGAATGTTTAAAAATCCTTTTTTTGCTTTTTTCACTGTCACTCTTTTCTCTTTTGCCATTCTACACTCACATCCTTTTATGCCTTCATTCAAAATGGACTGTCCTTACGACAGTCCATTCTATTACCATTTGCTTACTATTATGATATTTTAAATGAACTTTTCAGTGAAACAATACGATTGAATACCAGTGCATCCGGCTTCGAATCCTTTGCATCCACACAGAAATATCCATTTCTTACAAATTGGAAACTGTCGTAAGCTTTTACCCCCTCAAAGCTTGGTTCCAAATAACAATCCTTTAATACAGTCAAAGAATTTGGATTCAGGTTAAGTGAACCATCTTCTTTATTATATACTCCCTTTTCTTCGTCCACAATATTCTCATAGAGACGAACTTCTGCTTTTGTTGCGTATGGAGCTGGTACCCAGTGAATGGTTCCCTTTACCTTACGTCCCGTAAAACCTGTACCGCATTTTGTCTCCGGATCATAGGTACAGTGAATCTCTGTCACTTTGCCATTTTCATCCTTCACAAAGCTTTCGCATTTTACAAAATATGCATGCATCAGACGAACTTCATTCCCCGGGAACAAACGGAAATATTTCTTCGGCGGCTCTTCCATAAAGTCTTCTCTATCGATGTATAACTCTCTGCAGAAAGGAACCTTTCTAAAACCTAATTCCTCATTCTCTAAGTTGTTGGCAACATCCAAATATTCTACCTGGCCTTCCGGATAGTTATCGATAATCAGCTTAATCGGGTCAAGGACTGCCATCATACGAGGCTTCTTCATCTTGAGGTCTTCACGGATACAGTACTCAAGCATTGCATAGTCAACAGAACTGTTGCTCTTAGATACACCACACATCTCCACAAACATCTTAAGAGATTCCGGTGTGAATCCACGTCTTCTGAGCGCTGCAATCGATACAAGTCTTGGGTCATCCCAACCGTCAACAATGCCCTCTTCTACTAATTTTTTAATATATCTCTTACCTGTAACCACGTTTGTCAGATACAGTTTGGCAAACTCAATCTGTCTAGGTGCCGGGTCGAATTCGCATTCTCTTACTACCCAATCATAAAGTGGTCTGTGGTCCTCGAATTCCAAGGTACAGATAGAATGTGTAATCTTCTCTACTGCATCTTCAATAGGATGAGCGAAGTCATACATTGGATAAATGCACCATTTATCACCTGTATTGTGATGTGTCATGTGTGCCACACGATAAATAACCGGGTCACGCATGTTGATATTCGGCGATGCCATGTCAATCTTTGCACGGAGAACCTTTTCTCCGTCCTCGTATTTGCCATCTTTCATCTCTTCAAAAAGTTGTAAATTCTCTTTCACAGAACGTTCACGGTATGGACTGTTCTTGCCCGGCTCAGTAAGTGTTCCTCTATATTCACGAATCTCTTCTGCAGTAAGGTCACATACATATGCTTTTCCTTTTTTGATTAATTTAACCGCACACTCATACATAACTTCAAAATAGTCAGACGCAAAGAATAAATTATCTTCCCAGTCAGCGCCCAACCACTGAATGTCTTCCTTGATAGATTCCACGAACTCAATCTTTTCTTTTGTAGGGTTCGTATCGTCAAAACGCATGTGGAATTTACCGTTATATTTCTGTGCCAATCCATAGTTTAATAAAATAGACTTGGCATGTCCGATGTGAAGATATCCGTTTGGTTCCGGCGGAAATCTTGTGCATACCGTATCGTACACGCCTTCTCTTAAATCCTTGTCAATTTCTTGCTCTATAAAATTCTTTGAAACTACTTCTTTCTCCATGGTAGTCCTCCTAAATTATTTCCTATCGAGGTATTTTAACATATTTTGTAAGTATGTACAATATTTCTTGTTGAAAAGTTGTAGGATATGCTTTAACTAAATAGCCGTTCCAATCTTTGATGACCGGAACAGCTATTATAATAATCACAAATAAAAAGTGACATTTCTTTTATTCTTATTCATTACACTAC
>JAZNHX010000162.1:0-2649 GCA_045577115.1 Faecalimonas sp.
CACCGGGAGTAACACCTTCAATTCGCTTAAATGCGTGAATCAATGCAGAGTCACTTGAAAATCCACACTGGGCAGCAATCCTTCCGATGGATTCGTCACTTTGCCTCAGCAATTCTTTCGCTTTGTTGATCCGAATGATTGTCAGCATCTGAATGAGGCCGATATCATATTTCGATTTGAATACTCTGGACAGATGCGACTGGCTGACGCCAACATGTTCCGCAATCATTGCCAAATCCAGCTGCCCGTCTGCATAACAGATCTCCATTATCTTCATTGCTGTAAGTGCCGGCTCCATCTTCCCGTTTAACACATCATTACTTTTCCGGTTCAAGCTCTTTGTCAGTACTTCTCCCCACGATGCTGCCGTTTTGTCTTTATAGAGTTCTTTTAACGCCTCCGGCTGATCTGAGAAATAGCTTGTCTTTGAAAGTTCAAATATAAAAGAGTCCCGTTCACACTGTCCCAAAAAACCTGCTTCCAAATGTCTTGCCCAATCCTGAACCAACGGAATCATTTTGCCGGCACTCCTTAAGTTTCCGTTTCTTACTTCAGAAATAAAGAAATCTTTCGTGACCAGTACATCTTTTCCTACCGAGGAAAACACAGGTTTTTTAAACTGGGTGAAATACAGCTCAGAAAAAACCTCCCGCAGGCTGAGTGCATCGGAAAAAACGGTGGATTGATTGCACGGAACTTCACCCAGTTCCAGTTTTACTGCAGCCAGATATTTTGTTTTCGCTTCTTCCGAATAATAATTCAAAAGGACAAATACGATATCTTCGTATGCCATGTAGAATACCTGGCAGTCTTTGACGGGAAGATAATAGTCTGATTCCTTATGAATATCTTTTTTAAAAACGTAAAAAACAAACCACGGATGCTTAAATCGCTGATCATACAACTGCATCTTTTCGTTCAGTTTCATTTCATTCAGCGATTCCTCTGCCAGTATCGAGCTTAAAAACAGGGTGGACATTTTCGTATTATATTCGTTTGTCTTTGTGCTGCTGATTCGGAAGAAAACAAAAAGAGATGCAAGCATCAGCAGGAAGATAAACAAGATCGCGATCAAGGTCAAATCTCTGAGGTTGATGAGGGGCGCATAGGCGATCCGGTATTCCTGTTCCACAACAACATTCAGATCCCATGCAGGGATCGCAACTTCTGCTGATACTGTATAGTCATTTGAGACCCCAGGTGTTTTTTGTATCTGGGTATACAGCATATCCTGTGTTGTATTAATCTGCACTTTTGAAACTGAATACGATTCGCAATACATCTCAAAAGACTGTTTCAGCGCTTCTTTATCTACTAACAGAAGAATGATTGCATCACAATTATCCGGCTGCTCCTTTGAAGGATATGAACGGTAATAATACAGATCAGATACCTCTAATATGGCGTCATAGTGCAAGAAACTGTGTCCGCCCGGCTTTTCAAGTACTTTCTGCATCCAAATGCGGTATTGCTCTGCGGAGTTTGCATCCAAAGTCGGATAGTTGATTTTGTAATACTGCTGCATGGTAAATCCGCCATAACGTCCCACCGCATAGTCCGCCTTTGGAAAATAGATGATCAGATCCTCCGCGATACTGTTCAGCGAAAGGAAATCATTGATTTCCTTTTTCAGCGCAAAAACATCGTCCTGTTTGGGCGTTTGTTTGCGATCGTAAGCCTCAAGGATCGCTGCATACTTTTCCTTTGTCTGGAAAACAGACGACAGTAAGACGCCATTATCCAGTTCTGTGTCCACATTTGTAGCAATATAGTCACAAACCTCTTCGCATCTTATCTGCGCCTGCCTGTCCAGGTTACGCTGTAAGAACAGAACAACAACAAAGAATATGATTAACGCAAACAAAACGGGCAACAATGAGAAGAATAGTGTTTTTGATTTTTTGATCATTTCTTTCCTCCCCAAACAGTTTTTACAGAGTTTCGTTATTATCCGTTTTTAGAATCATAATGCACGGTTCTTGATACAATTTGTAAATTCGAATGATCCTCACCACAGCTTACTGCAGAAAACACGTAAATTGCATGAAATCTCTGGTGCTTTGATTGGAGCATTATTGATAGTTTCATTTTCTGCATTTTGTGGCAAAACACCGCATTCGTTTTCAGTATATCATGCCGAAAACGAATGCGGTAAGGTAAAAAATCCTGCTTTGATGGAACATCCGCAATCAAAAAGGCTGATTCATATCAGCAAGGTTTTTTACGATAAATTGTTTGACAAATACTCCTTGTAAAACCGCTTATCTATAAGCAGATAGTGTTCTTAGAACGATCCGGGTCAGCAACTACCAAATTGGTACTCATAGGATCAAGCCCACGAGCAACACATTCAACCGTTGCATAGAAATTTTTTGGGTCGATACATAGTAGAAACCACGCGACTAACATCGAGTGGGAGTAAAACGAAAAAACCAAAAAGCCAGTAATACCAACGTTTTTTCGAATTCGTCCATCTCTTCTGATCAGTTTTTGATAAGATTCCGCTTCAATGCAATTATTCTGCATTGCCAGTGGCTTGTGAGTAAGGAATAATTCCAACCATCTCACAAAATACCCATATTAACATTTATGCCCGTACTGATCGGATGTCAGTACGGGCTTTTTGTCGTTCATTTTTACTTGATGTCC
>JAZNHX010000163.1:0-9499 GCA_045577115.1 Faecalimonas sp.
GAACAATAGTCAGATATGTAGTGTTTGCGCTTTGGTCGCCCAATGAACCGTCAATAACGATTACGGTTAGCATAATCAAAAGCATAAATATGCCTATCCATTTAAGGTTTTTCAACACTTCATCTCCATTCTGACATTGGTCAAATAATAACGTGATTTTATCATTAAAATTCACTAATAATACAGCAATCAAAAGGTATAAATACGGGACTTATACCCTTTGATTGCCGCCTATCCCTCGTAAAGGGGGATAGGACGGACTTATTATTGATTTAAATTATAGGAACTAAGGTGTAGTGTTTGGTGTTGTAGCATTGATTTTAACTACTGGTAAACATTCTTCTTGGAAAAGCCAATCAATCTTACCCGAATTGCTCTTTGTTGCTTCGTCATAGTTAATAGTCAACGAACAGCCTTCGTGATTTTGTATAGTACCTTGTTCATCCCATGCATAAAGAGCTGCCTTTTCACCCACTAATTTGCATTTTTCAAAATCTGCACCTACGTCATAAAGTCCTTTGAGATGTATCATTGCACCATATGCATCACCCATCAACGTGCTGTTAATAACCTTACCAACACTTGCTCCGTTGATTACGAGCGCAACACCCTCTTTATTTCCTATTGTTTTTGCTTCTACCGTAACGTTTTCAATCGTATTGATGCGTCCACCATTGTAAACTTCGATACCCTGAGAAGCCCCCTTAATAGTAACATCCTTGATTGTGTCTATCGTCTGTCCTTCTTTAACAGCGATACCGGTGATATGCCCGGTGGCTGTAGGATTATCAACAACAATAGTTACATTTTCAATTGCTTTGGCATTATTTGCTTGAACCGCATATACACCTTTCGTATGAACAACAGTTCCATTTTTCAATGATGCGCCGTTTGACAAAGCAACACCTCGACTTTGCGTTGTGGAAATTTTCTTGCTATTGAGGTCAATCGTAACATCCGTATTAACCTGTAATGTGCTGGTTGTTGATATATCAGTATTCAAATAAATAGTATCACCAGATTTTGCTTCTCTAATCGCTGTAGCAAGAGCGGAGCTATTAGAAGCCGTTGCCACATTCGTAACTCCATCTACAGTTACATTTACCTCACCTACATTGGCCGGCTTAATTCTATAAAGACCGTTGATAACGCCACTTCCTACGACAACATCCTTGATGTTAACATTATAAACCTGTGTTTTTGCATTATTGTGGATTTCCACTGCTGTCTTGTCTGCAATAATATCACCAAGGAATTTGCAGTTCGAAATATTAAGCGTATCCACTCCGCTACCACCATCATTATAGAACAGGATCGCTCCTCTGTTAGTAGCATTGAACACACAATCAGTTACATTGTATTCTTGACCATCGCAGATGTAGAGGAGATATTCACTCTTGCTATTGTCTGGATTGTCAACACCATCGAATGTACAACCAATGAAATTATGCAAAGGTGCGTGAATTGTACCTACGCTACGTTTGAAGGTACAGTCAATATAGTTAACCTCTTTTGCATTCCATACTGCAAATGCAGTGCTCGTCTGACCACCATCACCGTATGCCTTTTCACCATGTGTAAGTGTCAGGCCTTCAAAAGTCACTTTCACACCACTAAAATACATATTATAGGTTGCCTGATCTATCGTAGCATCTTCATCATATGCAACAAACTTAATGCTTTCCAATACCGCCCTACTCGACTTACTTAATGCCTTAGTTAATGTTATGTTGCCGTCAACTGCAATAACAACATTACCAGAAGCTGCTGCCACAGCATTGTAGAGCTCATCTGCGCTACTTACTAACACGTCATAGTAAAGCGCATTCTTATCATATTGATTGTCAAAGCTGTCATGTTCGTATGCAAGTTGTGTTGCAAATACACTAATGCTAATACCACTTACAGTAAGTCCTTGGTAATCGTTATTAGCATCTTCTTTCATGTGTCCCTGCACTACAATTTGTTCAGAAGTATCATTTTGTGCTTTTAACTCTCCTTTAAAATTTGAAAGTGCCGCACCATTAGCAGTCCATTCGATTACTTCAAGCAACTTCGCATCACCATTTACTCCGTTAACAACAAGTTCGTATTTCAACGCTAGGTTTCCATTGTTGCGAACACGAAGTGCAGGAAGCTGATATGTACATCCTGGTTCCCAAAGAATTGCTTCGTTTTCTGCTCCCGCTGCTTTCACAAAATCAAGTGTTTTTCCTTCAGCATCCTGCCATGTTGTTCCGTCATAATATTCAAGTACAATATCTAAGCTACCAGACTGAATTGTGTTAACTCCTGATGTGGCGTTGTCTGTAAACCAAGCAAACGTTGTCCCGATAAGCATTGCCATACAAAGAACCAATGACAATATACTGGAAACGAGTGCACGTTTCGTGCCTTTTTTATTATTCATGTCATTGTCCTTCCTTGAAATTAATATTTTTACCGATTTCTTAGTCATATCGGCACTCAAAAGACACTATATTTTCATGTCCTTTGATTGCCGCCTATCTCTCGCAAGAGATAGGCAGACTTATATTAAATTCAAATTTTTACTTATTGATTCAAAGTTCCAAGATTGCGACCAAAAATATCGCCCACATTTGCCGCTTTTAAATTACCACCAAGAGTAACATCTGCAGTACATTGTTTCAATGTTGCAGTACCGGCAAGTGTACCGATATATTTGCCTGCATAATGGCCACCCTCTTCGTAGTCAGTAAGTGTAACCGTACCACTTACATCGCAGTTAGTAGCAGTAAGCGCCCCACTCAAATGTCCTACTAAAGCACCTGAACTCTTTGCACCAACAATTTTAGCATTTACAACATCAACATTATTAAGAATAGCGGTTCCTTCACAATATCCAATGACAGCCGCTGCATAACCAGAATCATTACTATCAGAAGTAGCAACAACATCCTGCAAAATCAAATCAGATATTGTCAAAGTAGAGTTTGGATATGCATAAAACACACTTGCTTGACCTGTGGTATTGTCATTAGTACCAGATACAACATTTATATTGGAAATTGTATGTCCGTTACCGATAACTGTAAGACTGTCGCCTCTCTGTGCAATAATTGCACTAAAATCTGCACCTTTCATATCGATATCAGATGTGAGAACAATAGTTGCCTCTTCTGCTTTACCATTGTTTCCTGTCAATGTCGTTGCACTTAATGCTTTCAACTCATCTGCACTTGCGACAAATTTTACATCCTCTATAACTGCATTATTGTCGAGCGTTATAGTTGTTACATCTGGAGTTCTATTATCGTTCTCATAGATATATGGAACTCCCTTTGTATTATCTTCAGCAGCATCTCCAGGTTGTGTTCCAGCAAATGTACTGTTCTTAATTATAAGATTGAGGCTACCAAGACGATTATCTACAGCCAAACCTGGTTTTTCAGAAAGTGGTCCGAAGAAACAACTGTCAACAACAACTTCCGTCACATCACTTCCTGAATATTGATCAGCAACTTTAAGACCACGTGTTCCAAAAAATTTACAGTTTGTAAATGAAGCAGTTCCACTATATACCCAAGCACCATACATTGTCGTATTGCCACGATCAGACGAGTCATTGTTATGACCACTGAAAGAACAATTTGAGAATGTAGAGTTTCCACCTTCTACAAGAATACCGTCATCAAATGCAACACCGTCAAATGTGTTGTCTCCGTCAATTTCAAGATATGTAAATTCCCAAGCATTCTCACCATTTTCGTATACATAAACTGTTTCATCGACTACCATCAAATTCTTGAGATTTACATTCGAAATACCTCCACCTGTTCCATTTACAGCGATTGTTGCATCTTCGGTAACACCTGTAATGCTTACACCTTCCATGTCAGTATTAGAACCTGCTTGGGCCGCGGTAAATTCCTGTTCACCTGCAATATAGATAGCTTTAGCATCATCTGCCATAGCAGCTGCAATTGTGTCATATTTCTTTCCATTTGCTTCAACAAATGTTGTTCCTTCAGGTGCATTTGCATCATACTGATTATCAAAGCTGTCATATTCATAAGCGAGTTGTGTAGCAAATACACTGATGCTGATACCACTTACAGTAAGTCCTTGGTAGTCATTGTTAGCATCTTCTTTCATGTGTCCTTGAACTACAATTTGTTCAGAAGTATCACCTTGTTTTTCCAGTTGTCCAGAATAATTTGTCAACGCTGAACCATTAGCTGTCCATTCAATTACTTCAAGTAATTTTGCATCACCATTTACTCCGTTAATTACAAGTTCGTATTTCAGAGCTAAGTTTCCGTTGTTACGAACGCGGATTGCTGGAAGTTGATATGTACATCCTGGCTCCCAAAGAATTGTGTCTGAATTGTCTGCCTTGATAAAATCAAGCGTCTTTCCTTGCGCATCAACCCACTTTCCATCTGCATCTTTCATTTCCAAAACAATGTCTAATTTACCAGACTGAATTGTATTAACGCCTGATGTAGCATTGTCCGTAAACCATGCAAACGTTGTTCCAATTAGCATCGCCATACAAAGGACCAATGACAACACACTACTAAGGAGCGCACGTTTTGTTGTTTTTTTATTATTCATGTCATTTCCCTCCTAGATTATTTTGGACTACTTATTGTCCATTACAGTATCAAATGCTGCAATTGCATCTGCACTCACATTTCCTGTTACAGTACATACATGTTCTGTCTGTACTGCCTCAGCTACGATATCCATAGCAAATAAACCTTGTGTAAATTCAGCCATATCTGTCTGAGTGAGTTTTTCCGGAATTGTTACACTCGTAAATAAATATGCCTCTTTTCCGCCTTCATCGTATGGTTCTAAGATTCTGTTAAGATAGTAAACATATGTTACTTTATTCCCAACAGTAGTTGTTTCGCTATCGTTTCTTGTCCATGTAGCATTGTCTACATTGATAAGATCTGTTATAGCTACACCCATATCTTTCCATTCCTGTGCATGGTCGAGTGTTACTTTCACACGGATATATTGGTCGTAAGCACCTGTGTTTCTAACCCACGGTTTCTTTCCCAGACTATCGCCTGGAAGAATATTTTCATATGTATATCCATTTGTAAATAGAGCGGCATCATAATCACCATCTTTATCTTGGTCAACCTGTTCCCATACCTCCACAGAAAAAATCTTATCTGGATTTTGAGTGGAATCTGCAACCATAAATTTGTTAGTAACTTCATCTGTGTCACTGAACCATGCAATTGTGCCAAATGATAAAATGGCAATCAGAGATACTGCCAACGCTGTTACAAACACTTTTTTCTTATTAAGTTTCATCCCTTTATCCTCCTTTCCCTCATGATATTTATTTCAAAATCATGCTTACCGGAATTCCAAAAAGCAAACACGATTTTAAAACCATATTATTACGGCTCTTGCTTGCGAGAATTGACTTTGATATAGCAATCCTCACACAACTGACCTACTCCATTGATATAATGCTTTCTTGCATCTGCTGGTAAATTAACCAGCACGCCAGTATCATTTCCACAAAGTACACACTTTTCTGTTTCTAACGTAGTTTTCGACTCTGTTTCCTTCTCTTCTATGACCTCATCCTCTTCTTTCTTTTTTCTGAAGAAATCCGGTAAGAAGACAATTAGAATCAATAGGAATCCAACTGCTACAGTGATATACATTCCCGGTGGATTCTGAATAAAGTCAGACACATACCCCAACAATGGAATGCTGAATTGTGGCACTCCGATGACATTATTGAAATGTACAGGTGATGAATCCGCAGTATCATTCGCATCTCCCTTTGTATAGAAATGCTGATTTTCTGTATCCACCTCCACAACTCGGTGAGTTGCCACAACTAAGTTTTCATTCAAAACAAATGTGATAGGTGTCCCCACTTCTATTTCATAAGGATTCACATCCTTCACATACAATAGGTCTCCCACATTGTAGGTCGGCTCCATACTGCCGGATATTACGTTAAATACCTGATACCCCATCAAGCGTGAGCCCATAAGAAACACAGCACATAGAACAATCAACACCACCAAAGTGGTAGATACGATGTTCCATATCTTCTTTAATGTATGATTCATAGAATTACCTCTCCTTTGTTGCTTTCGGCGGACAAAATTTTATTTACTTAAAAATCACCATTCCCAATTATTCCATTCCATTACTTGGTTCTTGATGTAAGTGGAATTGCTAGAATAGGTGCCCTCTCCGTTCTTTGTTGTCAGTCCATCATAAAAGAATCTGTATGGACTGGTAGTAGACAAAACATACGTCGAACTTACAACCGTGTTTTCAACATACATATAAGCTCCCGATTTACTGTTTGAGTTAACGTAGAAAGCAGCGTTCATCCAATCCATTTTTGCATTAGGATCTTTTTCCTTTTCCACAATCAAATCGTAACACTTTACCTTTGCAAGATCGTAGGCTTGAACAGCTGCGTTATCTTTCCCTCCAGTGGTATTTATTGTCGCATTTAGGTAAAGATTTCTAATGGTTACTTCAATATATTCCGTACTTTCAGAACCAGTTATATTCAACAAATGTCTGTTAGAATCAGAAGATGATGTCTTATATACTTTGATATTCTGTGCATCGCTCAAACCGACAATATCCATATCAGAACGGATATAAGCTGTAGACGCCTGATTATAGACACCTGGCAAAATGTATACTGTGCTGTGAGCATTGTTTTTCAAGCCGACGACAACATTATGAAGTTGTCCACTCATGTTAGTCTTAACAAGAGCACTGTAATCGCCGTTTTCAAAGGCATAACTTTCTTCCTTACCATCATCAAGAATAACGGTAGTGGCTCTTGCGCTCACTGCATAGTGCTTAACACCGTCCTTAACATAGTCAATTGCAATGTACTCAGAATCATCACCACTGAGAGTTTCATCAAGCGTTGCAGGATTAACACCCTCAAAACAACCACTCAAAATGGTGTGTTCTGCCTCATTTACCACAACCTCTCTACCAAAAATATTGTAGTTTACCAAAAACGGACTAAAAGAATTAGTGGTAAAACTAATGTCTCCGCTGAAAATGTCATAATCATATTCGGTAATTTCCGTTTCCTTGTGGAACAGCTTGTGACTCTGAGACATACTATCAACAGCAAGCGTTACATTGAACGTAATGCCGTCAGCTTCCGTAACAGGCTCCCCGTCGAGTGTTATATAGAAATCAGTTTCAACGGTAGTGGTGCCGTCAGCGTTTTCCGTTGTTTTTAGATAATCGTAACAAAGGACATATTCTCCGTCAGGTGCACTTGCCGGAACGGTAACAGTAACTTCTTCGTGTGTAAGAGCAAGCGCCTCGCCAAGCTTCATTCCCGGAATTCTTGCTTTTTTGTCGTAGGTATTGTCAAAGCTGTCGTATTCACTTGCAAGTTGAGTGGCCTCAAGGGAGATACCGAGGTTAATATGTAAGTAATCAAATCCGTCAGAAGTCACCTTGTTGTTATTCACACTCCAGTTGTTGTCCTCAGCAGTAGGCTCCCAATAAATAACCACTCCGACAGTTTCATCGTTGGTGTTCGCCTGAAGTTCACCATAGAACTCAAATTCGGTCATTTCTTTCCATGTATCAACCGATTCGAGAATTTTCATACGGGTCAAACCATCCTCTACACCGCCTTCCACGAGACCTACCCGCAAAATCTGAGACAAAGCATATCCTCCTTCTACCATGTGATTTTCCTCGGTAAAGGCAACACTCATAAGGTATTTCAGCGCCAAAGTTCCTTTGTTTACAACCGTCAGATTTTCATATGCAACTGCACCGGGCTCCCACAAAGTAACATCGTTAAAGAGCGTGTTAACACCTTCAATGCTATTTTCATCCTCAATATCACCATAGTAAACATCAACATCTAGATTACCGGACATAATTCTATTTGTTCCGCTGGTTACAGAATCTGTAAACCAAGCGAATGTGGTACCAATCAACATCGACACACACATCAGCAAGGACAAGGCACTGAGTAGCAACGCGTGCTTGGTAGTTTTTTGTTTTGTCATATCACAATGACCTCCTTCTTTTTTTATTATGAGTATCTTAATGAACTGAACCCCAAATGTTGGACAGTTTAATTAAGCAACTCTATTGGACTGAATCCGGTATTGAACCGGACTCAGTCCTTTTAGTTTGCACTTAATTCTTCTGTTATTGTAATAATCGATATAATCTTCTATTTCTCTCATTAGATGTTCTGCTGATAAAAAAGTGTGTTTGTAAAACATCTCTGTTTTTAACAATCCAAAGAAGTTTTCTATTACAGAGTTATCCAGGCAGTTGCCTTTGCGAGACATGCTTTGGATAATTCCTTTTTCCTTTAATCGCATTTGGTATCGTTTCATCTGATATTGCCAGCCTTGATCAGAATGTAGAATTAACTTTGTATTGTTAGGAATCTTCTCAAATGCCTTGTCTAACATATCCATAGTTTGATGAAACGTAGGGTGTAATGAAAGATTATAGCTCACAATCTCGCCGTTGTATAAATCAAGAATTGGAGACAAATAAACTTTCTGATCTTTCACTGTAAACTCTGTAACATCGGTAACCCATTTCTGATTCGGTTTGTCTGCATGGAAATTTCTGTTCAATTCATTAGGCGCAACTTTCCCAACTTCGCCCTTGTATGAACGATATTTTCTCCTACGTATTTCGCATTTTAAGCAGCACTGTTTCATCAGTTTTTGAACAGTCTTGTGGTTTATGTGATATCCACGATTATGTAATTCCATAGTAATTCTGCGATACCCATATCTACCTTTATTTTCATGAAAAATCTGTTTTATAACTTCTTTTAGTTCCAGATATTTATCCGGTTGTTTCATCTTTTTAAGATAGAAGTAAAACGTACTTCTAGGCATACCATCAAAAGCCAGCAAATCTGCCAACTTATATTTTTGCCTTAATTCATCGATGATGGTGGCTCTTTCCCATTCTCTCGGGCAATTCTTTCCTGAACTAAGGCATTTAATTTTTTTAAGTATTCATTCTCCATGCGAAGACGTTGTACTTCGGCGATTAAATCTTCTTCCGTTTGTTTATTAAGTTTCTTTTTTGTTGATTTGTCTGAATTCATTTTTCTTGGCCTGCCACGTTTGTCTTGATAAAGACCTTGTGGTCCTTCTTCATAATATATGCGCTCCCATATCCCAACTGTAGTATCGTTTGGAATTCCAAATTTAACTGCAGTTTGAGACAAGGACAGATGTTTCTCATGCATATATTTTATAACAGAAAGTTTAAAATCGCCATCATAACTTCTACGCTTCATAAGTAAGCCTTCTGGACCGAATTGCTCATATCGCATAACCCAGCGCCTTACATGTTCATAAGCTGTTCCAAGAATTTTTGCGCTTGCATTTGCTGACATGCCTTCTTCAACAACTCTAAGTACAGCTTCCAACCTTTCTTCATAAGAATATTTTGACATTAAAAATGCACCTCCAAATGTTAGTTTTGTGTCTAACATTTGGGGTGCACTTCA
>JAZNHX010000164.1:0-5262 GCA_045577115.1 Faecalimonas sp.
GGACACCCGGGCGGATCTTTATCAGCAGCAGAACTTTACACCTATTTATATTTTGAGGAAATGAACATCGATCCTCAGAATCCGGACGCACCGGACAGAGACCGTTTCGTATTATCAAAAGGACACACAACTCCTGGATACTACAGCGTGCTCGCACAGAGAGGATTTTTCCCGGTAGAAGACCTTGTGACATTCCGTCACGTTGGCTCTTACTTACAAGGACATCCATGTATGCAACACATCCCAGGTGTTGATATGTCATCAGGATCACTTGGACAAGGTATCTCAGCAGCAGTTGGTATGGCTATCTCAGCTAAATTAACAGATGATGATTACCGTGTATACACACTTCTCGGAGATGGTGAAATCCAAGAAGGACAGGTTTGGGAAGCAGCTATGCTTGCAGGCCACAGACACTTAGACAACTTAGTTGTAATCGTAGATAACAACGGTCTTCAGATCGATGGAAATATTGCTGATGTTAACTCACCATATCCAATCGACAAGAAATTCGAAGCATTCAACTTCCATGTAATCAACATTGATGGACATGACTTCGAACAGATTGCAGCAGCTTTAAAAGAAGCAAGAGAAACAAAGGGACAACCTACAGCAATCATCGCTAAGACAATCAAAGGAAAAGACGTTTCTTTCATGGAAAACCAGGCTTCATGGCACGGAACAGCTCCGAACGATGAGCAATTCGCTATTGCAATGGCAGACTTAGAGAAAGTGGGGGAAGCATTATGTCAGAAGTAAAGAAAATCGCAACCAGAGAAAGTTATGGTAATGCACTTGCAGAATTAGGTGCAACATGCCCAGACTTAGTAGTATTAGATGCCGACCTTTCAGGCGCAACAAAGACAGGTACATTTAAGAAAGCATTTCCTGAGAGACACATCAACTGTGGTATCGCAGAAGGAAATATGATGACAGTAGCAGCAGGTATCGCTACAACAGGTAAGGTACCATTCGCAAGTTCATTTGCAATGTTCGCAGCAGGACGTGCATTTGAACAGGTGCGTAACTCAATCGGTTACACACACTTGAATGTAAAAATCGGTGCAACACATGCAGGTATCTCTGTAGGTGAAGATGGTGCTACACATCAATGTAACGAAGACATCGCTCTTATGAGAGCAATCCCTGGAATGGTAGTTATCAACCCGGCTGATGATATCGAAGCAAAAGCAGCTGTAAAGGCAGCATACGAATATGTAGGACCTGTATACATGCGTTTTGGACGTTTGGCAGTTCCAGTCATCAACGACAACGAAGATTACAAGTTTGAAATTGGAAAAGGTATTGTACTTCGCGAAGGTAAAGACGTTGCTATCATCGCAACAGGTCTTGAAGTTGCAGAGTCTCTTGCAGCAGCAGAGATGTTAGCAGCAGACGGAATTGATGCAAAGGTAATCAACATCCACACAATCAAACCACTTGATGAAGAACTGGTCATTGCAGCAGCAAAAGAGACAGGTAAAGTGGTTACAGTAGAAGAACACTCAGTAATCGGCGGACTTGGAAGTGCAGTCGCAGACGTACTTTCTGAGAAAGCACCTACAAAGATGCTTAAGATTGGTATAAACGATACATTTGGTGAATCAGGACCTGCAGTAGCACTTATCAAGAAATACGGTCTTGATGCAGAAAGCATTTACAAAAAAGTCAAAGAATTTGTATAAAATTTGCGAAAAATCAGAAGGAGAGTAGAGGAAGAGAATCTACTCTCCTTTTTTGTCGAACATTTCATGATTCCCATGACAGTATATGGCAAAATCAGCATTTTGGACATGCTAGTATAATGGAAAAAATGTATGAGGTGATTGAAATGAAGAGACAACTTCCGAAGAATGTCAGACAGATCGGAAATGTAAGTGACAGTTCTAAAATTTACATAGAAGACTATGTGGACACATTTTTTAACCAACTATGTGAGAAGGCAGAACAGGAAATGCAGGGGGCATTCCTGATTGGAGAGACAGTACAAGAAGAAGACCAGGATTACATATATGTGTATGGAGCAATTCGTATGAAAGAGCTCGTTGTAAAAGGGAAAGATTTTGTGATTGGCGAACACGTGTGGAAGGATGCATGTGAGAAGTGCAAGGAGTATTTTGGTGATGCAGAGATATTGGGCTGGTTTATCACTGGTGGAGAACATCCTTTGGAGGTGAATCACAATATCAATAAGCTTCATCAGCGATATTTTTCGAGGGAAAAGAGCATCTTTGTAACAAAAAATGCAAGGGACAAGGAAGAGAAATACTACATATATAAATATCGTGATATGATGGAGTGTAGCGGGCACTATGTTTACTATGAGAGAAATGTAGAAATGCAGAACTATATGATTGCAACACGCAAGAAAGTAGGATTTACACCCAGCGAGATTATTGAAGACAGAGTTACTAAGAATTTTAGAAGTTTGATTCGGGAAAAGAATGAGAAGGCGGAACAAAAAAACCATTCCCGCCTAGTGTATGGTATGAGCACATTTTTGGTTCTGGTCATAGTGGTAATCGGTGTGACGATGCTGAATAATTATGACAAGATGCAGGGCGTGCAGGATTCTCTCAGCGCACTGAACGGAGAAGAGTCGAAGGGAAATGAAGGGGACATCGAGGAAGTTTTTGGAGAGAATGTAGTTTCTGAAAATCAGTCTGATAAGCAGCATGATGTACAATCTGTGGACAAGCCGGATGAGAGTACACCGTCAGATGGTACGCTGGCAGCACAACCGGACGGCGAACAAGTGGACCGACCGGATGATGAGCAGACGACACAGCCGGGTGACGAGTACGCCACGCAGCCAAATGACGGGCAGACGACACAACCGGTTGACGCGGAGACACCGGTCATCAAGGAGCCTAAGACATATGTTGTAAAAAAAGGTGATACGTTAGAGTCAATCAGCAGAGAACAATATGGTGATGTCGCTCATGTGAACGCAATATGTAAAACAAATGGTCTTGATGATGGAAACTTAATATTTATCGGACAAAAACTACTGTTACCTTAGAGAGAAATATGATATACTTATTCACATATAAAGGATAAAGGAAATGCATGGCATGAAAGAGAAAAAGAAAAAGATTATACTTCTGTCTATTCTTGTTGTCATTGTGGCAATTGTAGGAACATATTTTCTAATCAAATATCAGACGTATAATTATGTGGAGCTTACAACAATATATGAAAATAAGAATACAGACAATTCTAACTATGTGCAGTGTTTAGATGGAGTATTAAGATATAGTAGAGATGGCGTTGTTCTTCTTACCGAAAAAGGGGATGAGATATGGAACCAACCTTGCCAGATGAGCAATCCAATGGTGGAAACGTGCGGAGACAGCGTTGCAATCGGCGACAAAGGCGGGACAAGCATTTTCGTTTTTCAAAGGAATGGATTAAAAGGGGAGATTCAGACGACGAAGACAATAGAGAAATTTGCTGTTTCCTCGCAAGGAATTGTCAGCGCAATTTTAAAAGACGAAGAAATGCCACTAGTTATGTGTTATGATGCTGTGGGGAATAAACTGGTCGAACACAAAGTGATTCCGAAAAATATGGGTTATCCTGTGGATGTTTCTCTTTCGGAAGATGGAAATACATTACTTGTTTCCTATATATATACAGAAGGAAGCGAAGTGACAAGCAAGGTGTCTTATTACTACTTCGGTGGGGAGAACAAGACAAAGGATTATCAGGTTTATCAGAAAGATTTTGAGCATACGGTGATTCCGGTCATAGCGTTTTTGAAACATGACATTTCACTTCTCGTGGCTGACAACGCGTTAATCTTTTATAAGGGGTTGCAGGAACTCAAGGAGACGACTCGGGTGGAACTAAAGACAGAGATTCAGAGTGTTGCTTATAATGAAGAATTAGTTGCGGTTTTATTGCGAAAGGACAATGCAACAGAGTACAAGCTCCACATTTATAATATTAAAGGCAAATTACTGGCATCAGTCGATGTAGACAAGGAATATGCAAGTATGAAGATTGCAGGGGGACGGGTAATTCTGTATGATGGACAGGCCTGCAATATCTATATGAAAAACGGAGTGCAGAAGTACGAAGGCAGCATAGACCAAAAAATCATGGAGATTTTTACGCTTGGTGGTCTGAATAAATACATGGTGATAAATGCAAGCGGATTCTTTGAAGTGCGCCTTGCAAAGTAGGAGAGAGCAATGAACAGATTATTATTGGTAGTAGGAGCTATATTTTTAATTAGTATTATTGTCGGATATGTAAGAGGATTTTTGAAAATCGCAGTGTCGCTTGCAATTACAATTGGGACCATTTTCGTAGTTGGTGCAATAACGCCGCACATCAGCAAATGGATTCAGGAATCTACTTCAATCGGCGAAGTTGTTCGAAACAAACTGGAGACGATGATTGATATGCCGGAGGGGATGTCGGTGGATGCCCTGTCGTCTGTTGAAATTCCGAGAGAGCAGCAGATTTACCTAATAGAAGGAGCTGGACTTCCGAGCATGATTCGAGACATGCTCTTAGAAAATAACAATAGCGAGGCTTACGATGCGCTGGGGGTAACGAATTTTGTTGATTACATAGCAACCTACATCATTAAAATGATTGCAGATATAATCTCGTTCCTCGTAGCATGGATTGCTGTCGCGATTATTGCCCGCATCATCATGGGTGTGATTGGTATTATAGGAAAGATTCCTGTCATCGGCGGAGTAAATAAAATTGCCGGCGCGGTAGTTGGAGCAGGAATTGGATTAATTGTTGTATGGATTCTATTTATTCTGGTTACACTACTATATAACACGACTGTTGGCCAGGCGTGTATGACAGATATAGCAGCAAGCCAGATTCTTACGAAGTTATATGATGGAAACGTTTTGATGAAATTTATTACAAAGTTTTAGAAGACGAAAACAGGCTTTGCGGCGTAACGCGAAGCCTATTTTTGTGCTGTTTCCGAATTGTAGAAATTGTTTCAAAAAATTTTGGAAAAATTTTTTGAAAAAGTTGTTGACATTGAAAAATGGCTGTGGTATTCTAATCTAGCTGTCGCAAGAGAGCAAAGAACATTGATAATTAAACAATAGATGACAAAACAAAGTTTCCTGAAGATTTCTTTAAGAGATATTCAAGAACGGACATCAAAAAGATGACCTTAAAACAGTAAAGTAACGGGACAAAGAAAGCCAAGTAGTTTTCTTGACCGAGATTAAACACTTTTAACGAGAGTTTGATCCTGGCTCAGGATGAACGCTGGCGGCG
>JAZNHX010000165.1:0-12000 GCA_045577115.1 Faecalimonas sp.
AGACATCATTTTTACCAGTAATGAATCTGATGATGACAAACCAATTGAATTGCCATTTATACCAGTAAAGTAAGTTTTATTAAGAAATTGCCACTTTACTACGGTAAAGAAATATAATAAAATGGTATCAATATTTAAAAAATAAGAAATTAAAGGAGAAGAGTATTATGAAAAAGACAAAATTTTTAGCAATGATTATGACATTAGTCATGGTTGCAGGCAGCCTTGTGGGTTGTGGTGAAAGTGGAGAACAAGGATATACAGCAAATAATACAGAATTTGTTATCGGTGTTTCAGGACCACTTACAGGCGGAGCTGCAGTATATGGTACAGCAGTTAAGAATTCCGCAGAGATGGCGATTGAAGAAATTAACGCAGACGGTGGTTTGAATGGAATTAAATTCAAATTAGTAGCAACAGATGACACACATGATGCAAAGAAGGTTTCTACAAACTATTCATCTATGTTAGAACAGGGAATGCAAGTGTCTCTTGGTACAGTAACTACAACACCAGGACTTGAATTTACAAACTTGTCTGTAGAAGACAATGTGTTCTTCTTAACACCTTCAGCATCAGGAGATGATATTCCTAAGAACGATAATGGTTTCCAAATGTGTTTTGCAGACAGTAACCAAGGTGGAGAAGCTGCTAAATATGTAAATGAAAATTATAAAGGGGAAACAATTGGTGTTTTCTACAAATCGGATGATGCTTATTCAAAAGGTATTTACAATAAATTTAAAGAAAATCTTGATTCATCAATTACTGTAAAAGAAACAGTATTTACAGATACAAATGCAACAGACTTTGCAACACAAATTAGTGAATTAAAAGAGTGCGAATTTATCTTCATGCCAATTTACTATACACCAGCTTCATTGTTTATGACACAGGCAAAAGATATTGTTGCAAAAGATGCAGTTTACTATGGATGTGATGGTTTTGACGGGATTGAATCAGCAGAAGGATTTGAAATTGATAAGATTCCTCAAGAAATTACAATGCTTTCACACTTCAACTCAAAAGCTGAGGACGGAGCATCAAAAGAATATATTGATAAATATGTAGAAAAATACGGAAAAGATACATTAAATCAATTCGGTGCTTCTGCATATGACTGTGTTTATGCAATTTACAACGCGATGAAAGCAGCTATCGATGCAGGAAAAGAAATTCCTGTTACCATTTCAGCTTCTGACCTTTGCGATATTTTAAAAGAACAATTTACAGGAGACTTTACATACTCAGGTGTAACAGGTGAAAGCATTAAATGGCAAGCAAACGGTTATGTTGATAAAGATGCTGTAAAATACGTGATTAAAGAAGCTACAAAATAGGAGATTTTATGAAAATTATTGAAACTTTAATAAACGGATTAAGTTCCGGCGGTACATATGCGATGATTGCGTTGGGCTATACGATGGTTTATGGTATTGCAAAAATGCTTAACTTTGCCCACGGTGATATCATCATGGTTGGAGGTTATACTCTTTATATAACCATGACAGCGTTTGGAAATCCTTTGCTTGGATTATTGGCAGCAATTATCTTTTGTATTGGACTTGGAGTTACAATTGAAAAAATAGCCTATAAACCTTTGAGAGGTGCATCACCATTGGCAGTTTTGATTACTGCCATTGGTGTAAGTTATCTGCTTCAAAGTTTGGCCCAGATGATTTTTGGTACTGCTCCAAAGATGGTAGTTGTGGCAGATATGGGTAATATGGTAATAGGAAGTCTTAGGGTTCCTTATTATATTGTAATTACTCTTGTTTGTTCCTTTGTTATTATGATAGCGTTGACCATATTTGTGAAAAAAACAAAAATCGGTAGAGCAATGATTGCGGTGTCAGAAGACAGAGGTGCAGCACAACTTATGGGTATTAATGTGAATGCTATTATCATGATTACTTTCGCAATTGGTTCTGCACTTGCGGCTTTTGCAGGATTTTTCATGCTTATGAAGTCGCCGAGTCTTTCCAATACCTTAGGGGCAATGCCAGGGATTAAAGCATTTACCGCTGCGGTAATTGGAGGGATTGGTTCCATACCGGGAGCAATGGTTGGTGGCATTTTATTAGGTGTTGTTGAGGCGATTTCATTTAAAATTCCAGCAATTGCTCCGTATACGGATGCAATTGAATTTATGATTCTTATACTAATACTTCTTGTACGTCCTACAGGTATTATGGGTAAGGTTAGAAGGGAGAAAGTGTAATGTCAAATTCATTAAAGAAAATTAAATGGAAGCATTACGTAAATTATATCGGGATTTCAATTTTTACAATCTTGTTTGCTGTGCTTTCGTTAACAAATTCCCTCTCATCTTCCACGATGTACCTTTTAGAGAAGATTGCGATTGCCGTGATGTTGACAGTCTCCCTTAGTTTGGTTGTTGGTTTCTTGGGAGAACTATCTTTAGGGCATGCAGGGTTCATGTGTGTAGGTGCTTATCTTGGAGGAAAAACTGCGTGTCTTTTACAACCAATTTTAGGAAATGGAATACTTTCCTTGCTTGTAGCACTTATTGTAGGGGGCTTTTTAGCTGCCTTATGTGGTATTTTGATTGGTCTTCCGGCATTAAGACTTAAGGGAGATTATCTTGCTATCGTAACGCTGGCATTTGGTGAGATTGTTCGTTCCCTGTTTATGAACTCCAGTGACGAAAGTTTTGGAGGTTCTTTGGGACTCAATACACCTCGATATGATAAAAGAGTATTTTTTATTATTGCACTTGTATTAGTATTGATTTGCCTTGCGGTGATTCAAAATTTGATTCGCTCAAAACACGGAAGGGCAATTACCGCTATTCGTGATAACGAGATTGCGGCAAGAGCCACGGGAATTAATGTTACAAAGTATAAATTAGCTGTATTTACTGTTGCTGCACTTTTTGCAGGAATTGCAGGAGTTCTTTATAGTTACAGCAACTATACAATTCAAAGTACAAACTTTAGTTATAATTATTCTATTGAGATTTTAGTAATGGTGGTTCTTGGAGGTATGGGAAGCATCAATGGTTCGATTATTTCGGCTGCATTGATTACGGTCCTAGATGTGAAACTCCAAACAATTCTTACGGGAAATCTTGCTGTATTACAGGATTTATTGTATGCACTCATCTTGATTGTCTTGGTTATTTACAATAATGCACCGGCATTGAAAGGATTTAGAGAAAGACATTCATTGAAGAAGATGTTACGTAAATTATTTAGTTCTAAACATGATCCTTCTCATCGTACGGATGACGAAGCAAAATGGGACCGCGTTCCTACAAAGATTGAGATGAATGAAGTGTTGTCTGTGGAATTTCAACCAACAACTTCTACGCTTGATCCAGACCGAAAGGGGGATAAATAGTCATGAGTGATGTTATTTTAAGAACAGAAAATCTCGGGATCTCTTTTGGTGGTTTGAAAGCGGTTCAAGATGTGAATATAGAAATTAAAAAGAAACAATTATATGGTTTAGTTGGGCCAAATGGTGCTGGAAAAACAACCGTATTTAATATGCTTACGGGTGTGTATCGTCCAACAACCGGCCGTTTCTATTTAGAAGGAGACGACCTTACAGGGAAGAGCCAGGAAACGATAAACCATAGGGGGATTGCCCGTACGTTTCAAAATATTCGTCTTTTTAACAATATGACAGTAATTCGTAACGTATTAGTGGGATTACATAATCAACCGGAGTTTAAATGTAGCATGCTTGAGAGTATGTTGCGTTTGCCGAGACATTTTAAATGTGAAAAAGAGATGCGTGAAAAAGCGAAAGAGATTTTGCGTGTTGTAGGATTAGAGGAAGAGAGAAACTATCTTTCTTGTAATCTTCCATATGGAAAACAACGTAAATTAGAGATTGCGCGTGCTCTTGCAACAAATCCAAAGCTTTTGCTTTTGGATGAGCCGGCGGCGGGAATGAACCCTCATGAGACAGAAGATCTCATGAGCATTATTAAACGTATTCGAGATGAATATGATATGACAATTCTGCTTATTGAACATGATATGAAGTTTGTGTCAGGACTTTGTGATGAAGTGACGGTACTAAACTTTGGAACAGTTCTTGCGCAGGGAGATACAAAGACTGCTTTAAATGACCCAGAGGTCATCAAGGCCTATATTGGAGGTTAGCATATGGCATTATTGGAAGTAAAAGACCTTCAGGTGTACTATGGTGTGATTCAAGCGCTGAAAGGTATTAACTTTGAAGTAAATGAGGGAGAAATTGTCACTTTGATTGGTGCAAATGGTGCAGGAAAGACCACAACGATGCAAAGCATTATAGGGTTGATTCCATCGCGACATGGAACTGTGACATTTGATGGACAGGATATTACAAAGATGCCTTGTCATAAAATTGTACGTGCTGGTCTTACACAGGTACCAGAGGGAAGACGCATTTTTCAAGAATTAACCGTGTATGAAAATCTTCTTATGGGCGGTTTTTCGCAAAAAGACCAGGCAGTATTAAAAAAAGATATTGAGGATATCTATGAACGTTTTCCAAGACTTGCGGAAAGGAAGTCTCAAATAGCAGGAACGCTCTCTGGTGGTGAACAGCAAATGCTTGCAATCGGAAGGGCAATGATGAGTCATCCAAAACTTCTTTTATTGGATGAGCCATCTATGGGATTGTCTCCAATTTTAGTTGACCAGGTATTCGAGATAATCAAGCAATTGAGAGATGATGGAACAACAATCTTGCTTGTGGAGCAAAATGCAGGCAAGTCCCTTGCTATTTCAGACAGAGCTTATGTGCTTGAACTTGGCGAGATTGTTCTGAGTGGAACGGGCGCTGAGTTGGCTGCAAGTGATGAAGTGAAAAAGGCATATCTTGGGGGATAATAGAGGAGGAAGGAAGTTATGAAAAAATGGCTATCAGCCTTGTTGGCAATGATTTTATTGTGTATGCCATTTACCTCTATGGCGGCAGGAGATGTATATGTAGATACAGTTGCTGAAACTTTTGTACATGGGGACACAACTTTTCCATACCGTTTGATGCTGCCAGAGGATTACGATGAAGAAGAAGCTTATCCTCTTATTCTCTTCTTGCATGGAGCAGGAGAAAGAGCGTTTATCAGAAGTATTATCAAATTTGGTGGGGACAAGGTGTTTTGGAGAATCTTCCAAATCATAGACTTTCAGATAAATACATAAGCGAAGAAGTCACAGATGGGATGGAAGAGCAAGAGGTTGTATTATCTGAAGAAGAGGCAGAACTTGCGGTAGATGCCGGAGTAGTGAGCCCTCCTTCCATTTGGTCAGTTATTGCTTTTGTTGCTATATTCATACTTGTTGTTATTATTATAGTTATACTTGTGGTAAGAGAGAAAAAAATATAAATTAGATAAAAAAAGAACCATAGTGGTTCTTTTTTTTATTCATATACCCCATTGATTGTTACTTCAAAAGTAGCATCTTTTCCGCCTAATTCATCATTATAATCTTCAGGGAAAGTTACATTTACTTCCACAGTTTCACCAGGATGGGAACCAATCAGTTGTTCCTCAAAGTCATCAATATATGTACCAGAACCAATAGTAAGCATAGCACCAGCGCCTTCTGTATCTTCAAAAACTTCTCCGTCAACAGAACCAACATAATCAATGTTTACAGTGTCACCATTCTGTACTTCATAGGATGTGTCAACCTTATAAGAACTGGTATCAACACTACTGTCATTTGAAGTACCTGATAGTGTGCCAGGGTTTGCCACACAGATACCAATCAGAATTAACAGTAACAATGCAGGAATGCCTATTTTACAAAAGGTAGACAGCATTTTTTTGGTGGTTTGTTTCTTTTTTTCTTCTGCTCGACGCTTTTGAGCAAGTTGTTTGTTCTCTTTTTTCATATCTTATTTTCCTCCGATTCATTATGAACAATATCATAACACAAAAATGTGCATTTTTTGTGTTTTCCTGAGAAATATTCCCTTGATTTTAAAAAAAATAGGAGTATACTCAAAGTTGTGCAAAAAATAGAAGTATAAAGGAGACTAACTATTAGAAGTCAATAGTTTTTTACAAAAAGTTATATCTAAAAAAAGGGTAACCTTAATAAACCCTCATCACTGAGGATTTTAAAAGTAAATATAGTTAACTGCCACTACTCAGCTAACGGAGCAAAGAATCATCAAAATCGATGCCTTTGGTTTCCAATGTATAAATGACACGAACTAGTTTTTTTGCTGTGTGCGAAAGTGCCACACGGTGTGGTTTCCCTTCCAAGCGTTTCTTGTGATAATAAGACGCAAAGACAGGATTGAATTTAATCAATGGAATCACGCAGTTCATCAACACATAGCGAAGTTGTGAGGAACCTCTCTTGACCATCTTTCCAAGGAACTCCATAGTTCCAGATTGATAGTATCCAGGTTCCAGACCTGCAAATGAAAGCATTTGTGAAGCGGATGAAAAGCGTGAGAAATCACCATACTCTGCAACGATGGTTGCAGCGGTTATATAACCGATTCCAGGAATGGTAAGTGTCTTTGGATTTAGTTCCTGGACTAATGGAATGATTTCATTTTCCAAGGCTTGTACTTCTTTTTCAGCAGTTCGGTAGAGTGAAAGAATACTAATGAGTTGGGATTCAAATATAGGATTTGAGTCGCCGACGGTCATAGTTGCTAATTCTTTCAATGTAATCAAACGTGCATAAGAAAACTTCCCGTGAGAAATGCGGCGTATTTCGTCGTAGTCCTCATCAGGAATACTTGCGATGATATCCGGAGTATGATATTTCTCCAAGATATGTAAAGCGGTTGCAGAGAAGGAATTATTAAAGAATGGCTTAAATTCAGGGAATATATGGTCTAAAACATTTGTGAGTTTTACCATATACAA
Source organism: Faecalimonas sp. (assembly GCA_045577115.1). GTDB lineage: Bacteria > Bacillota > Clostridia > Lachnospirales > Lachnospiraceae > Faecalimonas. The sequence goes on from JAZNHX010000165.1 coordinate 6,857, forward strand.
ACTTCTCTGACGAACAACAGTATCTCTTAATCTTGTTAGAGACTTTATGGAGTAGATGTGATAAAATCCTTTTGGATAGGGTTTGTAGTCTACCGACATTAGAAAGCGAGCAATAGAGTGGGAATCTAAAGCATCGTTTTTGGTACGTCTTAAAGTCTGAGCATGAATAAACCTGCTGATTAAAGCAGGGTTGGATTCCATAAAGCTGTAGTGGGCATTTTCAAGGAATCGCTTGAGATTAGATGTGTAGTGACCGGTTGCTTCAAACCCTATCTTTATTTCTTCAGGGGAAGCAAGCGAAGTGAGAAGAGTTTTGAATGAATCGAACCCTTCGAAAGAATTGGCAAATACAAAGTCATCAATGACAGTATTGCCTGACTGATCAAGAATAGAACAGTCGTGTTTGTACTTGGATACATCAATTCCAACATAGTACATGGTGTTAAACCTCCTTGTAAAAAGTATTTAGCACTGCTGTTTATCCACAGGGAATTCGACTGTGTATTCTCGAAACATGAAACGTCAGGCGTTAACTAACTGATTACCAGTAATAGACGAAAAGCCGTGGTTTGAGTCTCCTTGCAACAGTCAGAGCTGTAAGTTGAAAATGACAAATCCACAGTGCTTTAAGTATTATACAGGAACATATGAGTTCCATGATATAACCAAAAATAAAAAGGAAGGAAAAAGTATAATTTAAACATCCAATATAGGATAATTAGATTATACGAGAGTTAAAATATGGATAATCAAATAGTAAGCATGCCAATGGTTGCGCTTCGTGGGATGACGATTCTTCCTGAAATGGTAATTCATTTTGATGTAAGTAGAAGTCGTTCTGTTGAAGCTATCCAAAGAGCTATGCAAAGTAAAGAACAGAAAGTGTTTCTCGTTGCACAGCGAGAATTAAACATAGAGGAACCAACACAGAAGGATGTATATGAGGTGGGCACGGTTGCAACTGTGAAGCAGATAGCCAAGATATCTAAAAACGTTTTCCGTGTCTTGGTTGTAGGAGAACAAAGGGCAAGATTGCAACAGATTTGGGTGGAAGATTCATGTCTGATTGGAGAAGTGTGTTTTTTGGAGGATAGGGATTTAGAGGGAAATGTGAGTGATAATCCCGAGGCGAAAAGTCTGCAACAATTATTTTTTGAGTATACCTTAAAAAACACGAAAGTTCCAAAAGATATCATCGCACAAATTGCGGACATAAAATCTTTTAAGAGTTTGATTTATCAGATTGCTGCAAACGTTCCCATGGATTACATGAACCTACAGGAAGTCTTAGAGAAAGATGATTTGCAGGAACGTTACGAAACATTAGCGTTAAAAATTGCAAACGAGATGGCAGTACTGGGATTGAAGGAGAATATCCAAAATAAAGTCAAAGAGCGCATGGAAAAGCATCAAAAAGAATTTATCTTGAGAGAGCAGATGAAAGTCATCCGTGAGGAATTGGGAGAAGAAAACGTGCTTTCCGATGCAGAAGAATTTGAGGAGACGATGAAAAAACTTCAGGCGTCGCAAGAGGTGAAGGCGCGTTTAAAGAAAGAGATTGCTCGTTTCAAAAGTTCGCAGCAAAGTGCCGCTGAAAATGGAGTGACTCGTACATACATTGAAACCATGCTGGAAATGCCATGGGACAAGATGGTGGAGGATCACACGGATTTGGTCTATGCAAAACAGATTTTAGAGGATGAGCATTATGGATTAGAGCAGGTGAAAGAGAGAATTTTAGAATTTTTGGCTGTTCGAGCATTGACAAAGAAAGGGGAAAGTCCGATCTTGTGTTTGGTAGGACCACCGGGAACGGGGAAAACTTCTATCGCAAAGTCTTTGTCAAAAGCGCTTAAGAAGCCATACGCGCGAATTTCTCTCGGAGGTATTCGTGATGAAGCGGAGATTCGAGGACATCGTAAGACATATGTGGGCGCCATGCCGGGACGTATTGCCAATGCGTTAAAGTCCACAGGAGTGAAGAATCCGCTATTGCTCTTAGATGAAATTGATAAAGTAAGCAATGATTATAAAGGCGACACGTTCTCTGCATTGTTGGAAGTATTAGATGGAGAGCAAAATGTAAAGTTTCGAGACCATTATCTGGAAATGCCGATTGACTTGTCAGAAGTATTGTTTGTGACAACAGCAAATTCATTGCAAACTATTCCGCGACCTCTTTTGGACCGTATGGAAGTAATTGAAATTACTAGTTACACAGAGAATGAAAAACTACATATTGCCATGAAACATCTTGTTCCAAAACAGTTGCAAAAGCATGGACTGACAGAAGAGCAGGTGAAGATTGGCAAGAATGCCATTTGGAAAATGGCGAGAAATTATACAAAGGAAGCAGGTGTACGCCAGTTAGAACGTACCATTGGTGAGATTTGTAGGAAAGCTGCCAAAGAAATTTTGGAAGAAAAGAAAGCAAGCATTCGTGTTACAGATAGAAACTTGGAAAAATATTTGGGCAAAGAAAAGTATTCCTATAACATGATTAATGAGTCTGATGAAGTTGGAATCGTAAGAGGATTGGCTTGGACTAGTGTTGGAGGAGATACATTGGAGATTGAAGTGAATATTATGCCAGGCAAGGGAGAAACTTTATTGACTGGACAACTTGGCGACGTTATGAAGGAATCAGCAAAGACGGGTATTAGTTATATTCGTTCAGTTGGTTCATTATATGGAATTGCAGAAGACTTTTTTGAAAAACATGATATTCATATTCATATTCCGGAGGGTGCAGTTCCGAAGGATGGTCCGTCTGCGGGGATTACTATGGCGACAGCAATGATATCAGCCATTACGAACAAGAAAGTGCGTGCTGACGTTGCCATGACAGGAGAGATTACTCTTCGCGGAAGGGTACTTCCGATTGGAGGATTAAAGGAAAAACTGTTAGCAGCCAAGAGTGCAGGAGTAAAGACGGTTTTTATTCCGGCAAAGAATATGCGTGATGTGGATGAGATTGCAACGGAAATCACAAAAGGATTGGAGATTATTCCAGTGACATCTATGGATGAAGTCCTAAAGAGTGCACTGGTACAAGAGGACAAATAATATGAAAATTAAAAATGTAGAATTATCAATTGTATGTGGAATTACGAGTAAACTCCCTGAGACGGATCGAGTGGAAATAGCATTTGCAGGGAAATCAAATGTGGGGAAATCATCTTTGATTAATGCGCTGATGAACCGCAAGGCATTAGCTAGAACTTCAGCAACCCCGGGAAAAACTCAGACTATTAATTTCTATAATATCAATGATATAATGTACTTGGTAGATTTACCTGGATATGGATATGCAAAGGTTTCAGAACGAGAAAAGGAACAATGGGGCAAACTTATTGAGCGTTATCTGCATACTTCAAAACAGTTGAAGGCAGTGTTCTTGTTGATTGATATCCGCCATGAGCCATCTGCAAATGACAGAATGATGTACGAATGGATTGTGGCACAAGGTTATCATCCGATTATTATTGCTACCAAACTTGACAAGTTGAAGCGCAGTCAGGTGCAGAAACATGTAAAGATGATAAAAGAAGGATTGAAACTTCTTCCGGGAACTACTGTGATACCTTTCTCGGCAGAGACAAAGCAGGGACGAGAGGAAATTTGGGAACTCATTGAAAAAGAAGCAGAGGTGGAATAGATGAAAGATACGCGCCCGTATTGGAAAGTAATTGTGAGTCTGGCATTTAGTGTAACAGTAACAATTTTGCTTATCGTAGCAGGTTATAATCTGTTGCGATTGTTCTTGCCGTTTGTAATTGGCTGGATTGTTGCAAGTATTGCGAATCCAATGGTATGCTGGTTAGAAAAGCATTTAAAGATTGTAAAAAAATGGGCTTCAGCAATTACAATCATATTGGTGTTGGGTGCTGTGGTTGGAGTTTTGTACCTCGTGATTGCGGGGATTGCGAGAGAGGTTTCGGGTCTTGTGACGGATTTACCTAACATGTATGGCGATGTGGAGCAAGGGTTGAAAGAAATAGGAGGCAATCTGCAAGGCCTTTATCAATTGTTGCCAGAAACAGTAAGGCAGGGATGGGATTCTGTGGTATCTAATTTGGGAACGTTTGCAGGTGACTGGGTTGGAAAGATGAGTGAGCCGACGGTAGAAGCGGCCGGTAATGTCGCAAAGAGTATTCCATCAATTTTTATCGGATTGATTATGATGATTTTATCCGCATATCTTTTTGTCGCGGAAAGAGATGAAGTGATTTTCTGGGCAAAAAAAATCACTCCTCGACCAATTGAAGAACGTGTGGGGATGGTGATTTCAAACTTAAAATACGCCATTGGAGGCTACTTTAAGGCACAGCTTCAAATTATGCTGGTTTTAAGTTCCATTCTTTTTGTCGGATTCTTGATTCTGAATGTAAAATATGCAGTCGTTTTGGCGATTTTATTTGCCTTTTTAGATTTTCTCCCGTTTTTTGGAACTGCTATAACTTTGGTACCTTGGGCGATTTATCAATTGCTTGGCAGGAATTATAAAATGGCCATTGGATTGTTGGTGTTGTACGTACTTACGCAGTTGGTAAGACAACTCATTCAACCGAAACTGGTTGGTGATGAAGTGGGTCTAAAACCATTGCCAACGCTCGTATTGTTGTATCTTGGATACAAAGTGGGAAGCATTTGGGGCATGATTTTTGCAGTGCCGGTTGGAATGATTTTGATAAATATGTATAAGGCAAGAGCCTTTGATTATATTTTGGACGATGTAAAAGTATTAATAAAAGGAATTTTGTCGCTGAGAGAATAACCTATATCGGATTGACATTTGTATGTGGATTATTTAATATGGTAGTAATGATATTTATTTAAGGATAGGTGAAAAATATGTATATGGATAATTATAAACGTTGGATGGAAACCGACTTGGAAGATGTTGCATTGAAAGCAGAATTGGAGTCGATTGCAAGGAATGAAGATGAGATAAAAGAGCGTTTTGCAGTTGCTCTGAAGTTTGGGACAGCAGGACTTAGGGGAATCTTGGGAGCAGGAACAAACCGTATGAATATTTATGTGGTTCGTCAGGCTACACAGGGTCTTGCTAACTGGGTGAAGACACAGGGCGGCAATCAGCTCGTAGCGATCAGTTATGACAGCCGTATCAACAAGTCGGATCG
>JAZNHX010000166.1:0-23710 GCA_045577115.1 Faecalimonas sp.
AACCCTACAGAAATCTGCTACTTAAAAAGCGTTGATTTCTATAGGGTTGTCATCATTTCTTATTTACGGAGTTGAATTTGGGCATTTCCCGACAACTCCTTTTATGCAGGAATCTATGGTTAATGTAACATTGCGAAAATGGACGCCAAAATTACTGTCATGAGTCCGGCAACTACAATGGAAAGACTGCTCATTGCCCCTTCAATTTCACCCATTTCCATGGCTTTTGTGGTTCCGATTGCATGAGAACTTGTACCGAGTGCTAAACCTTTTGAAATAGGGTTTTTAATTCGGAAGAATTTACATGCGTAAGAGCCAATTATATTACCAAGGATACCTGTAATGATGATTACAATAACTGTAATTGTAACATAGCCACCCAATTCTTCTGAGACACCCATGCCGATGGCAGTTGTGATTGATTTAGGAAGAAGAGTCACGTATTCTTCATGAGTCAATCTAAATATCATGGACATTCCTAAAATGGACACAAGGCTTGTCAAAACCCCAGATAAGATACCAATTATAATTGCCATCAAGTTTTGTTTAAGCAAATCCAACTGTCGGTATAATGGTATTGCCAAGCTTACAGTTGCAGGTGTAAGCAGATAACTAATATATTTAGCGCTTTGATTATAACTATCGTAATCCACATCAAATATAAGCAAAACTGCAATCACAATCACAATGGAAATAAGCAAAGGGTTAAAAACAGCTTTTTTCATTTTGTTTTTTATCAATATACCAACTTCATAAGCGAGGAAACTAAGCACAACGCCCATGGTTGCAGAGTTTAGAAACAAATTATTCATTTTTGCCGGCTCCTTTCTTAGAGATAAGAAGGTCTGTTACTTTGCCGGTTACAAGAATCACCAAGCACGTGGATACTACCGTAATTATGAGCGCAGGAATTAACATCGCCTCTAGTTCTTTCCAAGAGACAATCAATCTTACTGCTGCAGGAATAAATAGAACAGGCATAATTTCAACTAAAAAATTGGCCACGTTTTCGACTGACTTCAACTGAAGTTTCTTAGAAACTAACAATCCCAGCATAATCACCAGTCCGTATATACTTGCAGGAATTGGAAGTGGTATCAAGTAATTCAGCAGTTCCCCAACACAACTGACACCAATAATAATTAAAAATTGTCTTATATATTGCATATTAGCTTACCTTCGTAAATTCAGTTTTACATTTTGGACATGTAATGCAGATACGTCCCTTTCCTCGTGGAATACGAATCTTTTGCTTACAGGTAGGGCAACGGTAAATGTGGTGTGTCTTGCGCTCTTTCAACTGCGATTTCTCAGATTTGAATCTGGCAACCACTTTGTTTTTGACTTGTAGATACTTCACATTCTCCTGATAGCGTTTTGTTGCATTTCTAGAAAACATTCGGTAATATGCATATATCATCAAAAGGAGTGCCCAAGAATATAAGAATTTACTATTTGCAAATAAGTTCACTATCCATAGAACCACGACTACACCTAATAAAAATTTGCCGAAGGCATCTACTCCATAGCGTCCAATCATGAATTTCTGTAATTTTTCTCTCATAAAATTTCACCTCAAAGGAATCATAACACATTTTTCCATGAAAGAAAATTGCCTAAATATAAACAAAGATGAAATTTTTCTAAAAGGATAAAAAAAGAGGGTGTGAAAACAGATTCAGTTATGTTATAATGTTTGGTAAGCAAAGCGACCGCATGAATCCGTAGGGTTCTAGTGGTAATCTGCATATAAAAAAGAGGAGCAACGGGCTATGAAAAGAGTATTACTAAAGCTAAGTGGAGAAGCGCTTGCAGGTGATAAAAAAACAGGATTTGACGAGGCGACATGTATCGGTGTTGCAAAGCAGGTAAAACAGTTAGTGGATGATGGCATTCAGGTTGCAATCGTAACGGGTGGCGGTAACTTCTGGAGAGGAAGAACCAGTGAGACAATTGACCGTACCAAGGCGGACCAGATCGGAATGCTTGCAACAGTGATGAACTGTATTTATGTGTCGGATATATTCAGACATGTTGGGATGAAGACCGATATTTTCACACCATTTACATGTGGTGCATTTACCAAATTGTTTTCAAAGGATGCAGCAGTAGAAGCTCTGAATGAAGGAAAGGTTGTTTTCTTTGCGGGTGGAACTGGTCATCCGTATTTTTCGACAGACACAGGGGCTGTGCTTCGTGCAATTGAGATTGAGGCAGATGCGATGTTGCTTGCAAAAGCAATTGATGGCATCTATGACAGTGATCCGAAGCTCAATCCGAATGCGAAGAAGTATGATGAGATTTCCATTCAGGAGACCATTGACAAGAGACTTGCAGCGGTGGATTTGGCGGCTTCTATTCTTTGTATGGAAAACAAGATGCCAATGCTGGTGTTCGGACTCAATGAGAAGAACAGTATTGTTGAGACAATGAAAGGAACATTTACAGGAACGAAAGTAACTGTATAATGATAGAGTATTTTAAAATCGGAGGAAAAGAATATGAACGAAAAATTACAAGTATATGATACAAAGATGCAGAAGACATTAAACAGTTTGGATGCAGAACTTGCTACAATTCGTGCGGGACGTGCGAATCCTAACGTACTTAACAAATTGACAGTAGATTACTATGGAGTTCCAACTCCAATCCAACAGGCAGCTAACATTTCAGTTCCTGAAGCACGAATGATACAGATTCAGCCTTGGGATAAGAGTCTTCTTAAAGCAATTGAGAAAGCAATCTTGACATCTGATATCGGAATCAATCCATCAAATGATGGTTCTGTTATCCGTCTTGTGTTCCCGGAACTTACAGAGGACCGCAGAAAAGAAATCGTGAAGGATGTTAAGAAAAAAGGTGAAGCAGCAAAGGTTGCTATCAGAAACATTCGTCGTGACGGTAATGACGCATTTAAAAAATTAAAAGGTACTGAAGTTTCAGAGGACGAAATCAAAGATTTAGAGGACGAATTACAAAAACTTACAGACAAATATATTGCGAATATCGACAAGGCGATTGACGCAAAATCGAAAGAAGTTCTTACTGTATAGTTTAAACAAAGAGGGAAGATAAGTGGGGAGGACTCCTTACTTATCTTCTTGTTGCATAAAAGAAAGGGTTGTGAAATATGAATATTCCGCAGCATATTGCGATTATTTTAGATGGTAACGGACGTTGGGCTAAGAAAAAAGGAATGCCAAGAAATTTTGGCCATACACAGGGAAGTAAGAATGTGGAAAGAATCTGCGAGGATGCATATAAGATGGGTGTGAAATACCTGACAGTCTACGCATTCTCCACAGAGAACTGGAAACGTCCAAAGGAGGAAGTAGATGCGCTTATGAATCTGCTTCGCAATTATATGAAGACTTGCCTCAAGACAGCAGAGAAGAACCGTATGCGTGTGCGCGTGCTTGGAGATAAGACAGCACTCGATAATGATATCAGAAGTCGTATTGCTGAACTTGAGGAGGCAACAAAGAATAACGATGGATTGAATTTCCAGATAGCACTGAATTACGGCAGCCGCGATGAGATGGTTCGTGCGATGAAGAGAATGTGCATGGACGTTAAAGAAGGTAAGCTGGAGGCGGAACAGATTGATGAGAAACTGTTTGAAACATATTTGGATACGCATGATATTCCGGACCCGGACCTTATGATTCGAACCAGCGGTGAGCAGAGATTATCCAACTATTTGTTATGGCAATTGGCCTATAGCGAGTTTTATTTTACAGATGTATTGTGGCCGGATTTTACAAAAGAAGATTTAGTAGAGGCGATTGCATACTATAATGGTAGAGACAGACGCTTCGGCGGTGTAAAGGAAGGGGAAAATAATGTTTAAAACGAGACTTTTGAGTGGAATACTCTTAGTAATCATTGCGCTTGCAACAATTATCAGTGGTGGAGATGTTTTGTTTGCAACACTTTTGATGATTAGTTTTATTGGAATGACTGAGATCTACAGAGTGTTGGAGATTAGTGGAACACTACTTGGAGGCGCAGGCTATGTTGCAGCGGCAGCGTATTATTTTCTGATTCGTATGCATAGAACAGATATGGTTATGATGCTTGCGATTGCCTTTTTGATTGTACTTATGATGGTTTATGTATTCACCTATCCGAAATATCGTTCGGAACAGGTAATGCTGGCATTCTTTGGACTGTTTTATGTGGCATTTATGCTGTCCTATGTATATCAGATTCGCATGCTTCCACAGGGCGCATTTATCGTATGGCTGGTATTTATTTGTTCATGGGGAAGTGATACCTGTGCGTACTGTGTTGGAATGTTGTTTGGCAAACATAAGATGGCACCGAAGCTTAGTCCGAAGAAATCGATTGAAGGGGCAGTTGGTGGCGTGGTAGGAGCAGCACTTCTCGGTGCAGCTTACGCATCAATTATGAATCGCACCATGGTCGGAGCAGATGCTGGCGTGATTCAATATGCTCTTATCTGTGCAGTTGGTGCATTGATTTCCATGGTGGGAGACCTGGCGGCATCAGCGATTAAGAGAAACCATGATGTTAAGGATTACGGCAATCTGATTCCGGGACATGGCGGAATCCTGGACCGCTTTGATAGTGTGATTTTTACAGCACCGATTATTTACTATATGGCAGTTATGCTATTGTAAGAGAGGACATCTATGAAGAAGATAGCGATATTGGGCTCGACGGGCTCGATTGGGACACAGACTTTAGAAGTTGTTAGAGAAAATGGTGATTTAGAAGTCTTAGGACTTGCAGCCGGTAATAATATTAAAATACTAGAAGAACAGATTCGAGAATTTCATCCGAAACTCGTTGCAGTTTGGTCTGAGGAGAAAGCAAAGGAACTTCGCGAAAATGTGAAGGACCTAAGTGTAAAGGTAGTTTCCGGCATGGAAGGATTGATTGAGGTTGCGACAATCGAAAAATCTGAGGTTTTAGTCACAGCGATTGTTGGTATGATTGGAATCCGTCCGACTATTGAGGCAATTAAGGCTGGAAAAGACATTGCACTTGCGAATAAAGAGACGCTTGTTACTGCCGGACATATCATTATGCCACTTGCGAAAGAGCATGATGTGGCAATCCTTCCGGTAGACAGTGAGCACAGTGCGATTTTCCAATCATTGCAGGGGAATCCGAGAGGAGCCTTGCATAAAATCTTGTTGACAGCTTCCGGTGGGCCATTCCGTGGAAGAACACGAGATGAACTGGCGAATATCCAGGTGGAAGATGCGTTGAAGCATCCAAACTGGGAGATGGGAAAAAAGATTACAATCGATTCTTCGACCTTAGTCAATAAGGGATTGGAAGTCATTGAGGCGAAGTGGCTTTTTGATGTAGACATTGAACAGATAGAAGTGGTTGTACATCCGCAGAGTATTATTCATTCAATGGTGGAATATGTGGATGGTGCAATTATTGCAGAACTTGGCACACCGGATATGAAACTTCCGATTCAGTACGCACTGTACTATCCGGAGCGCAGATTCCTTCCGGGAGACCGCGTGGATTTCGCAACACTTAGCCAACTTACATTTGAAAAGCCGGATATGGATACCTTCTATGGCCTTAGACTTGCCATGGAGGCAGGGAAAGCAGGCGGTTCACTTCCAACGGTATTCAATGCGGCAAATGAATTGGCAGTCAGTAAGTTCCTGAATCGAAAGATTAAGTATCTGGAAATTCCGGAAATAATAGAGACATGTATGCGTGAGCATAAGAATATTGCAAATCCGACAGTGGAAGAGATTCTTCGGACGGAGCAGGAAGTATATGAGCAGATAGAAAGCAGGTGGTAGATTGGGCATTATTCTTGCAATACTAGTTTTTGGAATCATTGTATTCATACATGAATTGGGACATTTCTTGCTTGCAAAGGCAAATAAAATACGAGTAGATGAGTTCTCTCTTGGGATGGGACCGAGGTTGTTTAGCTTCGTAAAAGGAGAGACAAGATATTCCCTGAAGCTTCTTCCGCTTGGTGGTTCCTGTATGATGGGAGAAGATGATGTGGACGATATGAGTGAAGGAAGCTTTAATAGCAAGTCTGTATGGGCACGTATGTCAGTCGTAGTTGCAGGTGCAGCATTTAACTTTCTGTTAGCACTTATATTTTCGATGATTGTCATCGGATATACCGGCTATGATAAACCGGTAATCTCAGGCGTTGTGGAAGGATTTCCGGCACAGGCGGCCGGACTTACAGAAGGCGACCGCATCGTGAAGATGAACAATAAGAAGATTAATATTTGGCGTGAAATCAGTTACTACAACATGTTCCATCCGGGCGAAAGCGTTCATTTAGTATATGAGCGTGATGGGGAGAAATATGAAACAACCATTACACCAAAGAAGGACGAAGACGGAAATTATCTGATTGGAATCACATCTCCGGCACAGTATGAGAAGGCAAATCTTCTTACTGCGATGCAATATGGTGTCTATGAGGTGAAATTCTGGATATGCACCACACTGGAAAGTCTTAAGATGTTAGTGACAGGTGATGTTGGAGTCGACCAACTATCCGGGCCTGTCGGCATTGTGAGTGTGGTGGATGAGACTTATCAAAAGAGCAAAGGATACGGTGTGATTATTGTTATCATGCAGATGCTCAACATTGGAATTCTGTTATCAGCCAACCTTGGAGTTATGAACCTATTGCCACTTCCGGCATTGGATGGTGGAAGATTAGTGTTCATGTTTGTAGAGGCAATTAGAGGAAAACGTGTGCCGCCGGATAAAGAAGGCTGGGTGCATGGAATTGGTATGATTATGCTTCTGGCGTTGATGGCGTTCGTGATGTTCAATGATGTGAAAAAATTGTTTTAAATAGGGAAAAGATATTAGGGCTGCTTTCAAAGCAGCCCCATTTTTATACCAACTCTGCAATTCTGGATACACCTACATATATTTCGGAAATCTTATACCATGTCGAATAATCTGTGACTCCCGTTTGTGGCAGGCCAAATACAGATTGGAACACCTCTACTGCATTTGCTGTCGCAGGTCCATAGACACCATCCGCGATGATTCTCGGAATCGCCGGATATGCTCCCGCGATTACATTGAGTTGTTCTTGCATCTGACGCACTTTGTCACCAGAAGAACCAACTGTCAAATCATATCCCGGCCAAGAAGATGGGATACCGGAAATCTCTTCAGCCGTGTTGATATACATATTGTCACCATAAAAGTAACGCAGAATCTCAATGGCTGAATATCCTTGGTCGCCAAGTGACTTAGATCCCCACTGCGTCATCCAGCCCGGACAACTTACGCGGTTACCATCACAGTATTGTGTCAAGATTGGTTGGCGCACGTTCGGACGAGAAAGATAATTTGCAAACAGTTCATCTACTATTACAGAAATGTTATCATAAATATTTCTCTCTGGAATCCATTTGTGGTCAAAAGCCGTAGAAGATGTAATTGTGAAATCATACCCTTGGTTTCTGTACCATTCGGTATAAACACGGTTCAAGGTAAACGACATAATTGCAAGTACATTTGCACGAATCGTATTTTCAGGCCATGTGGCATATATTTCACTGGATGCCACGTTTTTAATATAATCTCGATACCGTACATAATAATCTCTGGCAGTTGGATCGTTTGGAGAACCATCATGTACAACGACAAATTCCGGCACAACCACACGACTAAGTACAATTTCTCCCGTCTCACGAAGTGGTTTAATCTCTGCTTCCGGAATCTTCGGAGGATATTCGCCATAGAGAGTATGTGCCGGAATGACAAATACTTCTTCTCCGGTTTCCTGTGGTTCACTTGGTTGCATTCGGATATTTTGGAGAGCTGTGACATCTGCTAAGATTTCTGCTCCGGAGATACTGACAGGTTCGAAGCCGGGAGCTGTAACATCTAGTGTATACTCTGCATAAGGTTGTACTTCATTGTTTGGATTCAAACTTAATTCAAGCGGTGGTGCATCTAGTTCCACAACTTCTGTTTGACCGGAGGAATTGGTTTGTAATTGTTCAAGTGTGGAGCCCGGAACACCGGTGTAAGAAATGGAAACGGTAGCGCCCGAAACCGGAAACGAAGTCGGGCCAGATGTAATGTTAATTTGTAAGCGTCCAGTGTCGATGTTATTGTTAATATTATTGTTGATGTCATTATTATTGGCATTCATATTGTTGGAATTGTTAGTAGTTGTCTGGGATGCGGTAAGGTGATTCATCTATATACCTCTAAGAAACTCTGTTGCTATCATAATATGCTCGATGTACATAGAGTGTGAACACAATAAAAATAAGTTGTAATTCCTCATATACAATGCTATGATTAAAGGTAGTAATTTTACAAAAGCAGGTGCCTAGATGAAGAACAAAATCAAGCAATTTTCGAAAGGTGATTTCAAAGTGGAACAGCCTGACGTACGCTTCTCTGAGACACAGATTTTTATGGCTGTGGGCGAGGGTGAAGTGTACGAGGGCAGCTTCCTTATAGAGAATACAAAAGACGGAAATATCCGAGGTCTCGTATATCCGTCTTCTTTTCGTGTGCATTGCCTGGAGGAAGGCTTCGAAGGCAATCCTGTAAAGGTCAATTTTACATATGACAGCACAGGACTGACACCGGGACATATTGAACAGGGCAAATTCACTGTGGTATGTAACGGAGGCGAGTACGATATCGATTTTACAGCGATTGTAGAGAAGCCATTTGTGATGACTGCCTATGGCAAGGTGCAGACTCTGGAAGATTTTAAAAAGTTGGCTGTTCAGGATTTTGCAGAAGCGAAGGCACTATTCCGTAGCAGACAGTTCTACGAGATATTGAAGTATGAGGACAAGCGGATATGTAATCTGTATGACAATATGCGCAAATGGTCCTTGGACGAGCAGGCTCTTGAGGAGTTTTTAGTTGGTATCAAGCTGAAAGAAAAGATTTTCCTGACATTCTCAGAAGAGAGAATGGAGCTTCAGGATGTTCTGGAGGAGCAGAAGTGCTCAATTACCATTAGTAAGAACACATGGGGATTTGTGCCGATTCGCATTGAGGTTATCGGTGAATTTATAAATATTACACAGAAAGAGATTACAACGGATGATTTTGTAGGAAGTCATTATCGTTTGGAATATCAGATTTGTCCGGATAAATTGCATGCAGGCTATAATTTTGGCAAAATTACGGTATCTACACCATATGAGACGATGTGTGTAGAGATAACGGTGCATCAAAAAGGGATGCAAAATGAGATGCGTGGCATGAAAGGCATGGTTGCAGGACGTGGTCTCAAGGAATATCTAGCATTTATTGCAGGGAAGACGAGTGTCGAGACTTGGGTGGAAACAGCAATCAAACGAGTGAACCAGCTGCGAGAGCTGGAACCGGATAATGAGCTCTATCCACTGATGCAGGCACACATTTATCTGCGCGGCAGAAGAGAAGAGGAAGCGAAATGGATTTTGGAAAATGGCAATTATGAGCGATTTGTTATTGGAAGAAAAGCGGAAGTTAAGGCATATTACATGTTCCTTACAGCACTTCTCAAGAAGGAGACATTACATACGAATCGTGTGCTTGAGGAAATCTATCGTATCTATATGAAGCATCCGTATACATGGCAGCTGCTTTGTATGATTATCAATCTGGATACGAAATATCGAGATTACAGTGACAGACTGCGCGTGTTGGAGAGACAGTTTTTTAATGGAGCGAATCATATTCTACTCTATGCGGAAGCATATATTTGTTTCCAGGAGCGCGTGATATTGCTTCGCAAGCTGGAGTCCTTCGAGGTTCAGATTTTGAATTTTGCAACGAAATATAAGTTGATTACACGAGATTTGGCAATTCACATGGCGGATTTGGTATGCCGTCAGAAGAAATATGATGCAAAACTTTTACGCATTTTAGAGCGCGCGTATGAGATGTATGATGAACCGCTGATTTTAAAAGCAATCTGCACACAGCTTATCTTAGGAAATAAGACAGGCAGCATCTATTATAAATGGTATGAGGCGGCTGTAAAGCAGGAACTTCGTATCGCACAATTATATGAGTACTTTATGATGTCTGTAGATACGCAGTATGTGCGGAGTGCATTTCCGCAGATTGTCTATCTGTATTATTCACACGGAATCAATCTAGATTATCGCAGAATAGCGATTTTGTATGAAAATATTCTGACGTATGAGAGTGAGGATGGAGACATCTATAGACAGTATAAGGATCAGATGAAAGCATTTGCGAAGGAGCATGTATTAAAGCGTCATATCAATGATTCTCTGCGTGTGATTTACAATCGCTTTCTGAACCCAAGCGCGCTGTCTTTAGATGAGATGGATGCGATATATGACATTTATCATGCTTATCAAGTGACAACAAAGGTAGCGGGCATTAAGTATGTTCTTGTGATTGAAAAGGATGGAAGTATTACACAACGTGTACCATACAAGACAGAACGCGGCGCTATGGTTTATCTGTATGATAAGGATGCAAGAATTGTTTTCGAGGCAGATAATGGTCTACATTATACAGATTCTGTATCCTATGATGCGAGACGGCTGTTTCATGAAATGCGCTTTGCAGATGTATGCAAGAATCACGAGGCTATGCAGGCCGAGCAGGAGGTGCAAAGGGAGGCAATAGAACTTTCATTTGATAACTTGAAGAAGTATGGCATGAACGAATTTGACAAACAGGAGATATTCCTGTTGTGCACGAAAAGAATTCGTGAGCAGGAGCAGATGGAAGACGATTTTCTTCTGTATGTAACCTTCGAGCTTTTAAAAGAGGGCTTATATGATAAGGCAGTCTTACATTATCTGGCACAGTTCTATTGCGGTGCAACTTGTGATATGAAGCTGGTATGGCAGAAGGCGAAGGAGTATGGCGTGAACGCCAAGGCGATTGCTGAGCGTATTATCACACAGATGCTGTTTTCTGAAGTGATGTTCGGTGAGGAAGAGATTTTTGAAGATTATTATACGGGAAGACCGTATTTCCGATTAAAGCAGGCATATCTTGCCTACATTGCAAGAATGTATGTGGTGAGACATCGTGAGATTTCTGAACGCATGATTCGCATGATGATACAGGAACTTGCGCAGAAGGAATATCTCGCAGACATATGTAAGGTTGCGATTCTCAAATACTATGTTGGGCAGGAGACTGAGCCGGCACTTTTGTATATGCTGAAGGATTACTTTGTTGAAATGTGTGAGAAACACATGGTGTTTGCATTTTATTTGGAGTATCCTAGAGGATGGCTTCGCGAGGTACAGCTGTATGACAAGGTGTTGGTCGAATACCGCGGAAGTATGAATGGAAAGGTGAAAATCTTTTACCGCATACAACGTGAAGAACAACCGGCAGATGATTATCACTCAGAGACACTGCTCGCCGTATATGACAATGTGTTTGTCAAAGAATTTGTCTTATATGAGGGTGAAACTTTAAAATATTATTTTGAAGAAACAAATCAGGAAAAACAACTGACGAGTGAAAAGGCAGTTTGCAACAAAGCGAGCATTGTATATGAAGAAGGTAAGTTTGGCAGACTAAATTTGATTTCCCGTCTGTCAAAGGAGAAGCAATACGAGGCCATGGTTGTCTATAAACAGGAGGAACAAGTGGCAAAAGAACTGTTCCCTACTTATTAGAGTACGAGAAGGAGGAAATGTGACATGTCAAAAAGTATTATCGGCTGTGATTTGAACGAGCGATATTGTCAGATTAGTTATTATCATGAAGAACAGCAAGAACCGCAGACATTAGAAAATGTCACATATCCGGTTTTGGACTTGTATACGAGGGCAGTAGAGCAGGCGAGCGGTGAAAGTGTCAGGGCTCTGGCAGAGTTTCTGGAACAATCTTTAGCACGATTCGAGCATATAGGGGAATTGGTGTTTACGATTCCAAAGCTGACGATAGATATCGTTCGTATGCTAAAAGGTATTGGCCAGCGCGTAGGTGTGGACAAGCACCATATTTATGTGCAGGATTACAAGGAAAGCTTTTGTCATTATATGTTGTATCAGCCAAAGGAATTGTGGCAGTATGAGGCGGCTTTATTTCACTGTGACAGGCATGAGGTCAAGGCATATATGCTTCGCAAGATACGCACGGGTTTTGGCAAAGGAAGAGATACATTCATCACAGTGGATGAGGTGGCAAATGCGCAGATGGAGGAACTCTCAGCTGTATACCCGGTGCTTAACGTTGACCGCGCGAGAGAGGCAGATGTGCGTTTCAAACAGTTTGTGCAGGGTGTATTTGAAAAGAAATTGGTATCTTCCGTATTCCTGGTTGGAGAGGGATTTGAGAATAACTGGTATCCGCAGTCACTTCGCGTGATGTGCAATGGACGAAGGGCCTTTCTTGGAAACAACCTCTATAGCAAAGGTGCGTGTTATACAGCATTTAAACGAGCAAACAATTATGAAGATGCATTGATCTATTTGGATGAAACTAAGATGATGGATCAGATTTGTCTCAAACTACGCATGGACGGCGTGGACAAATGGTATCCAATTGTCTCTTGGGGCAGCAGGTGGTACGAAGCGGATACAAGTTTCGAACTATTGCTCACAAATACAGATGATATTGAGATTCATATCGAATCTCTTGCAGGGGCAGAAATGAGAGTAGAGAGAGTTGTTCTCGACGGTCTGCCAAAGCGAAATAATTATACACTTAGATTACAAGTAAAAGTCATGCTGATGGATGAGAAACGTTGCAAAATCAGTTTCAAAGACATGGGCTTTGGGGAATTCTTCCCGGCGACAGACTTTTATGTGGAAAAGGAACTACGTTTAGGAGGAAGTAATGAGCAGTTTAATTCTTTGTCATAGAAAGAAGGCAAGAAATGCTTATGAAATAGCACGCATTCATCGTTGCATTTATACAATTGAAGAACTCTGCTATTACCTGTGCAACCACTTATATCTCGTGGATTACACAATCATGAATGAGAATCTGTGCGATTGGCTGGAAGAAGAACTGGAACTTTTAGACCTTTCGGATAAGCTTCGCGAAATGATGGAGCAGCATGCATCGATGGAGCAGTTTATTGTAACGATTTTGACCTACTCATCCATCTATACGACAGCGGAACTCAGTCGGATTCAGGATGTTTTAGATCGTTTAAAGAATCAAAGACCGATTGAGAAACAAAAGTACAAGGCAGATAATCTTTTGGAAAGCGGCTCTGTGAAGTCTGCCATTATGGCGTATCAGGAGATTATTCACGGTGAGCGCGATGAAAGTATAGATGGCAAATTTTATGGAAAAGTGTACGCTTGCTTAGGGGCTGCATATGGGCGTCTGTTCTTATATGAAGAGGCGGCAAAAATGTATGAGGCGGCTTTTCAGATATGTGAAGAGGAGTCTATGTTGCGTGCATACCTCTATGCATGTCGCAAGTATATGAATGGAGAAGAGTATCTGTCACTTTTGCAGAAAAGTCAGATTTATCAAGAGACAGATTGCGAACTCGCAGAGGCAGTCTCAGAGATTGAGGGAAGTATCAAAGTTCTACAATATGAAGATACACTTGCCAACTGGAAGAATCAGTATCGCAGAATTAGTATTGGGGAAATGTAAAAAAAGATTGATAAATGAGTTTAAATCGTATACACTAATACATTAGGAAGAAAAAAGAGGAGGCGTTATAGGTATGACAGCGTATAAAGATTTAAGTGTAGAAGAATTATTGTCACTCAAAAGTGAGTTAGAAGAAAAATTTGCAGAGATCAAGGCGAAAAATCTAAAACTTGATATGTCTCGTGGAAAGCCGTCAAAAGCACAACTCGATTTGTCTATGGGTATGATGGATGTGCTTAATAGCGACGTGAATTTAACTTGTGAAGATGGTGTAGACTGCCGTAACTATGGGGTGCTTGATGGAATCAATGAAGCAAAGCAACTTCTTTCAGATATGTCAGAGGTTCCGAAGGAAAATATTGTCATCTTTGGCAACTCAAGTTTGAATGTAATGTATGATACCATTTCTCGTTCGATGACGCATGGTGTTATGGGAAGTACACCATGGTGTAAATTGGACAAAGTAAAATTCTTATGTCCGGTACCGGGATATGACAGACATTTTGCAATCACGGAACATTTCGGCATTGAGATGATTAACATTCCGATGACAGAAGAAGGACCGAATATGGATATGGTAGAGGCACTCGTGAATAACGATGACTCTGTAAAAGGTATCTGGTGTGTGCCGAAGTACTCGAACCCACAGGGTATTACATACTCAGACCAAGTTGTGCGCCGTTTTGCAAGATTGAAACCTGCAGCGAAGGATTTCCGTATCTACTGGGACAATGCATATACGATTCACCATTTGTACGAGGATAAACAAGATTATTTAATCGAAATTTTAATGGCATGTAAGCAGGAAGGTAATCCGGATATGGTTTATAAGTTCTGTTCTACATCTAAAATTAGTTTTCCGGGTTCCGGAATTGCGGCGATAGCGGCTTCCACAGCGAACCTTGCAGACATCCGTAAGCAGATGACGATTCAGACAATTGGACATGATAAACTCAATCAATTGCGTCATGCACGTTTCTTCGGAGATATCCACGGAGTCGTAGAACACATGAAGAAGCATGCTGAGATTTTAAGACCGAAGTTTGAGGCGGTGCTTGATGGTCTGGATAAAGAATTGGGTGGCCTTGAAATCGGTAGTTGGATTAGACCGCGTGGTGGTTACTTTATTTCTTTTGACGCATTAGAAGGATGCGCGAAGGCAATTGTTGCAAAAGCGAAAGAAGCAGGAGTTGTGATGACAGGAGCAGGAGCTACATTCCCGTATGGAAAGGATCCTAAGGATAGCAATATCCGTATTGCACCATCATTCCCAACGCCGGAGGAGTTGGCTTTGGCAACAGAGATTTTTGTATTGAGTGTAAAATTAGTAAGTATTGATAAGATTTTGGGAGAAAAAAATGCCTAATAACAAGGTTGTAATCAGTGAGACACTGAAAGATTCCGAAATGCATCGGGTATTAGAACTCGCTCTGGAAGCAGGGCGGGTTTTACTGTCGAATGGGGCGGAAATCTTTCGCGTGGAAGAGACAATTGCACATATATGTAAACGATTCGATATTGAGGAAATGGATGCATTTGTGCTTAGCAACGGTATCTTTTTGACTGCACATGATAAGGGTAAAGAGATATTTGCAAAGGTGAAGCATGTGCCTCTTGCTGGCACCAATCTTGAGATTGTTACGGAGGTCAACAATCTGTCCCGTGATATTTCAGCAGGTAATGTAACTGTCGATGAAGCATTCGAACGCTTAAAAGAGATTGAAGAGTTGCCACCAAAGAAGAACATAGAGTTTGTACTTGGGGCAGGTGTTGGCAGTGGTGTGTTCTGTTATCTGATGGGAGGAAATATTTACGAAAGCTTGTTTACTGTCCTCATCGGATGTCTTCTGTATGTGATTATCTTGTTTGCGGGAAGGCGACAGGTTTCTAAGATTATCATCAATCTTGTGGGTGGTGCATTTATCACGGTGATGGCACTTATTGTATCAAACATTTCGTTTCCATTTGAAATAACACGAGATAAGATGATTATTGGGTGTATCCTGCCGATGATTCCGGGAGTTGCATTCGTTAATGCAATTCGTGATATTGCAGATAGCGACTTCATATCGGGGCTTGTGAAACTTTTGGATGCCCTTTTGGTATTCGTCTATATTGCCATCGGAGTTGGATTCGTCCTTTCCATTTACGGAGGAGGTTTCTTGTTATGATAGCAAATATGATATGTGCCTTTGTCGGTACCATTGCATTTTCCATCCTTTTTAACGTACCGACAAAGTATTATAAATATTGTGGATTTACCGGCATGATGGGATGGATGTGCCTGTATTTTTGTACGGATGTTATAAAAGGTCCGTTTGCTACATTTTTGGCAACATTACTTGTGGTTCTGTGTTCAAGAATATTTGCGGTTTGGAGAAAGTGTCCGATTACCGTATTCCTAATTTCGGGAATCTTTCCACTGGTTCCGGGGGCAACAGTTTATTACACAGCCTATAATTTCGTTATGAATGACTTGTCCTTAGCGGTGGACAGTGGAATCCATGCGCTGAAGACCGCATTTGCGATTGTGCTTGGGATTGTGTTTGTTGTATCTATTCCGAGACAGTGGTTTAGCGTGGAGTATTGGAAGACGAGAGCGACGAAAAAGAGAGTTGTCAGTTAGTTTTGATTGTTATATAATGAACTTTAGCAAGAGAGAATGAGGAGTGTTAGCTATGAGTAAAGTAAGAACAAGATTTGCACCGAGTCCAACTGGAAGAATGCACGTTGGTAATCTGAGAACAGCTTTGTATGCGTATCTGATTGCAAAGCATGAGGATGGAGATTTTCTTCTTCGTATTGAGGACACCGACCAAGAACGTCTGGTGGAGGGTGCTGTTGATATTATATATCGTACATTGGAGAAGACCGGCCTGATTCACGATGAAGGTCCGGACAAAGACGGAGGTTTTGGACCATATGTACAGAGCGAGAGACAGGCAACCGGTCTTTACCTGGAATATGCGAAGAAGCTGATTGCACAGGGCGATGCATATTATTGCTTCTGTGACAAAGAGAGATTGGATTCTCTTAAAAGTGAAGTGAAAGAAGGCGGAGAGGAGATTGTTGTCTACGACAAGCATTGTCTGCACCTCAGCCAGGAGGAGATTGACGCCAACCTTGCTGCAGGTAAACCATACGTCATCCGTATCAATATGCCAACAGAGGGAACAACAACCTTCCATGATGATATTTATGGAGACATCACAGTTCCAAATGCAGAGCTTGATGATATGATTCTCATTAAGTCAGACGGATATCCAACCTACAACTTTGCAAATGTAGTAGATGACCATTTACAGGGAATCACACACGTCGTTCGCGGTAATGAGTACCTTTCATCTGCACCGAAATATAACAGATTGTACGAAGCATTTGGGTGGGAAGTACCGACATATGTACACTGTCCATTAATTACAGATGAGACACATAAGAAACTCAGTAAGCGCTGTGGACACTCTTCTTATGAAGATTTGATTGAACAAGGTTACATCACAGAAGCAGTCGTTAACTACGTGGCACTTCTCGGATGGAGTTCCACAGACAATCAGGAGATATTCTCATTAGAAGAACTTGTGAAAGCATTTGATTATAAGCACATGAGCAAGTCACCGGCAGTATTCGATACCGTGAAACTCAGATGGATGAACGGTGAATACTTAAAGGCAATGGATTTTGACAAGTTCTATGAGATGGCAGAGCCTTACATCAAGGAAGTCATCACAAAAGATTATGACCTCAAGAAGCTTGCAGCCATGGTGAAGACAAGAATCGAGATCTTCCCGGACATCAAAGAGCAGATTGATTTCTTTGAGGAGCTTCCGGAGTATGATACAGCAATGTACACACACAAGAAGATGAAGACAAACGAAGAGACTTCACTTGAAGTTCTCAAAGAGTTACTTCCTCTTTTTGAGGCACATGATGATTATACAAATGATGCACTCTATGAAGTGCTTCGTGGCTATGTAGAACAGAAAGGCTGCAAGAACGGTTACGCTATGTGGCCAGTAAGAACAGCTGTATCTGGTAAACAAAGTACACCAGGTGGTGCTACAGAAATTATGGAAATCTTAGGAAAAGAAGAATCACTTGCAAGAATTCGCAAGGGAATTGAGTTGCTTAGTAAATAGTTATAAGGCGGGATGTATTCCCGCCTTATGGTGTTTCTTAGGGGATTACGGTGCGGTGTGGGTGTTTGTTGTTTTGCACCGTAGTTTTTATAGTTAGTTAATGTGGCTTGAGTTGTTTTACGGTGTGCGAAGAAGTTTTCTGTGCTTGCACCGTAAAAGTTGCCACTGTTAATTGAAGTGAATTGACATCCTACGGTGTAAAACAAGATATCTTCCATGAGCACCGTAAAAAATGTTGTAATTAGTTGTGTAGGCGTGACTGACTACGGTGCTGAATAAGATATTTTTAACACACACCGTAAAGAGAGCCTTGGTAGAGAAAATTATTACGGTGTATAATTGCAAGATTCCTGTATGCACCGCAAACTTTATAAATCATAATATGTCAAATTAAGAATTCTACGGTGTAGTATAACAAACTAGATTCTAGCACTGTAATATTCAAATTCAAATACAAAAGGGGAAGTGTAAATGAGTCTAAATAATACTCAACTTCAAGCAATTGCCCATAAAGATGGACCGTGTATGGTCCTTGCCGGTCCCGGTTCTGGGAAGACTACCGTTATCACAAGACGAATCGAATATCTGATAAAAAAGCATAAGGTAAAACCGGAAGAAATACTGGTTATTACCTTTTCTAAAGCTGCGTCAAAGGAGATGCGAGACAGATTTCATGCTTTGGACTCGAATCAGCATTATCCAGTGACCTTCGGTACATTTCACGGGATCTATTATGGCATATTAAAATGGGCATATAAATTAACTTCGGAAAATATCTTCTCTGACGAGCAGAAGTATGGACTTTTACAACGTGTGGTTGAACGAATGGACCTGGACATTAACGACGAGAAAGAGTTCCTTCAAGGAATTGCCGGAGAAATCAGCAATGTGAAAAATAATCAGATTGCACTCTCAGAGTATCAGTCACTCAACTGCGAGGAGGAGGTATTTTTACAGATATTTCAGAACTATGAAAACGAACGCAAACGTATTCGCAAGATTGACTTTGATGATATGCTGGTTCTCACCTATGAACTGTTTCAAAAGCGATCGGATATTCTAAAACTGTGGCAGAGAAAGTATAAGTATATCCTAATAGATGAATTTCAGGATATCAACAAAGTGCAATATGATGTCATTCGAATGCTGGCCGAACCGGAGAACAACCTGTTTATCGTGGGAGATGACGATCAGTCCATTTATCAGTTCCGCGGTGCAAGACCGGAGATTATGCTGAATTTTCCGAATGATTATCCGGATACAAAGCGTATATTGTTAGATGTAAATTATCGTTCTACAAAGGCAATTGTAAATGGCGCGGCGCGAGTGATTGGTCGTAATGCGAAACGTTTTCATAAAGAGATTGCGACACAGAATGAACAGGGAGCGAACGTGCATGTGCAGGAAGTACGCCATCCGATCGAAGAGAGTAAGTATGTCATTAGTGAGATTCAAAAGGCACTAAATGCAGGCGTACCACCAACAGAAATTGCGGTCCTCTTTCGCACGAATCAGGAGGCACGCGCATTAGTTGAGACATGTATGGAATACAACATGCCTTACTATATGAAAGAACATTTCTCAAATCTGTATGAGCATTTCATTGCAAAGAATTTGATTGCATATATGAAGATGGCGCTTGGTGAACGCTCGCGGAAGTTGTTCCTTGAGATTATGAACCGGCCAAATCGCTATATTGGAAGGGATAGTCTGGAACACGGAGAAGTGTCTTTCGAGGAACTTCGTAAGTTTTATCAAGATAAAGACTGGATGTTAGAACGTATCGACCAACTGGAAGTTGATCTCCGAATCATCAAGCGATGTGCGCCGTATGCGGCGATTCAGTATATCCGCAAGCACATCGGCTATGATGATTTCTTAAAAGCATATGTCATCAAGCGAAGAATAAAATTGGACGAGCTGATGGATGTTCTAGAAGAGATAGAAGAGCGTGCGAAGGGATACAAGACCATAGAGGAATGGTTTAAGCATATTGAGGAATACACAGAGCAACTTCGAATGCAGGCAGAGTATCAGGAGCCGAGCGCGAAGTCCATTTCGCTGATGACCATGCATGGGGCGAAAGGGCTTGAATTTCACACGGTATTTATCATTGGAGCAAATGAGGATATCTGCCCTTATAAAAAGGCGGAAACAAAGGAAGAGATAGAAGAAGAGCGGCGGCTCTTCTATGTTGCCATGACACGGGCGAAGAAGAGACTGGTCGTTTCTTATAGTAAAGAGAGAAACGGGAAGAAGATGAAACAGTCGAGGTTTGTGGGGGAACTATTAAATCTAAAAAAAATATAAATATGGTTGACAAAACAAACCTATGGTGATATCTTAACAATGTAGATATTAGCACTCGAAAGAAAAGAGTGCTAATAAAGTCAAAAGAGGAGGTATATATGGAACTGAATCACGGATTGGATGACCGTAAACTGAAGATTTTACAAGCGGTTATCAAGAACTATTTAGAGACTGGCGAACCGGTTGGTTCCAGAACTATTTCTAAATATACAGACCTTAATTTAAGTTCTGCAACCATTCGTAATGAGATGGCTGATTTAGAAGATTTGGGTTACATCATACAGCCTCACACATCAGCAGGACGTATTCCTTCAGATAAAGGATATCGTCTCTATGTAGATATGCTGATGGCAGAGAAGGAACAGGAAGTCATTGAAATGCGCGAGCAGATGCTTGAGAAGGCTGATAAGATGGATAAGATTCTCAAGCAGGCAGCGAAGGTGTTGGCAGTCAATACGAATTACGCAACTATGGTTTCTGCTCCTAACATGAATCGAAACAAATTAAAATTCATTCAGCTTTCACAGGTTGATGAGCACCAGATTATCGCAGTCATCGTGATGGAAGGTAACATTATTAAGAATAAGATTGTTACCGTGGAAGAGACTCTTAATAATGAGATCATGTTAAAACTCAATATGCTTTTGAACACTAGCCTTCCGGGAATGTCGATTGAAGAGATTAATCTTGGAATGATAGCGGCCCTCAAAGAGCAGGCCGGTGCGCAAGCAGAGATTATTGGAGATGTGTTAAATGCAATTGGAAGCACCATTCAGCCGGAGGATTTAGAGATCTACACCAGCGGTGCTACAAACGTATTCAAGTATCCGGAACTTAGCGATAACCACAGTGCACAAGAGATTATCAATGCTTTTGAAGAAAAGCAGATGCTCCAGGCGATTGTGACACAGACACTTTCTAAAGAAGATAATCATGGTATTCAGGTTTACATCGGTAATGAGACTCCGGTTCAATCGATGAAAGATTGTAGCGTGGTAACTGCAACTTATGAATTAGGAGAAGGCATGCAGGGAACGATAGGTATTATCGGACCGAAACGAATGGATTATGAACATGTAATGAAGACTCTGAAGACTCTGATGACAGAGCTTGACGAGATTTTCCATAAAGAAGAATAGAAAGGTGGCAAGGTCCATTGGAAGAAAACAAGAATCAAGAAGTAGTAGAGGAAACTGTAACCGAAACAGTCGAGGCTGATGTTCAGGCAGAAGAGACCGCGGAAGCAACTGCAGGAAATGCGGAGGTTGAGTTAGAAGAAGCAGGGCAGACAGAGGAAACAGTAGAAGAGGCAGCAGAACCTACAAAAGAAAAATCCAAGTTATTTAAAAAGAAAAAAGATCCAAAAGACGAGAAAATCGAAGAACTCTCAGACAAACTGCTAAGACAGATGGCTGAGTTCGATAATTTCCGCAAACGTACAGAAAAAGAGAAATCAGCAATGTATGAAATCGGTGCAAAAGACATCGTAGAAAAGTTACTTCCGGTTGTAGATAACTTCGAGAGAGGTTTTATGACAATAGCAGAGGAAGATAAAGAAGATGCATTTGTAACCGGCATGGAGATGGTATACAAGCAACTGATGACAATGCTTGAGACAGTTGGTGTGAAGCCAATTGAGGCAGTTGGGCAGGAATTCAATCCGGACCTTCACAATGCAGTGATACATGTAGAAGATGAGACGGTTGGAGATAATATTATTGTAGAAGAATTTCAAAAAGGCTACACATACCGTGACTCCGTTGTGAGATACAGCATGGTAAAGGTAGCAAACTGACCGAAAGCAACTTAGCGAATCCGAGCGATGCGAAGGATGAGGTTAGTGCGAGGTTGTTCTTTGAGATTAGTGAGGCAGAGCCGAGCTTAGCGAAAAGAACTTCATTAAAAATAAAAAATTGGAGGAAAAGAAAATGGGAAAAATTATTGGTATTGACTTAGGTACAACGAACAGCTGTGTAGCCGTTATGGAAGGTGGACAGCCAACAGTTATCGCTAACACAGAAGGTGCAAGAACAACTCCATCTGTAGTTGCATTTACAAAGACAGGAGAGCGTTTAGTAGGTGAACCTGCAAAACGTCAGGCAGTTACAAATGCTGACAAGACTATTTCTTCTATTAAGAGAGAAATGGGTAGAGATTACAAAGTAGCAATCGATGATAAGAAATACTCTCCGCAAGAGATTTCAGCTATGATTCTTCAGAAATTAAAAGCAGATGCGGAAGGATATCTTGGAGAAAAAGTAACAGAGGCTGTTATCACAGTACCTGCTTACTTCAATGATGCTCAGCGTCAGGCAACAAAAGATGCTGGTAAGATTGCAGGTCTTGATGTAAAACGTATCATCAACGAGCCTACAGCAGCAGCACTTGCATACGGTCTTGACAATGAAAAAGAACAGAAAATCATGGTATACGACTTAGGTGGTGGTACATTCGACGTATCAATCATCGAAATCGGTGACGGTGTTATCGAAGTACTTTCAACAGCTGGTGACAACAGACTTGGTGGAGATGACTTTGACCAGAAAATCGTTGATTACATCGTAGCTGACTTCAAGGGAGCAAACGGTGTAGACTTATCTGCAGATAAGATGGCTCTTCAGAGAGTAAAAGAAGCTGCTGAAAAAGCAAAAAAAGAATTATCAACAGCCACAACAACGAACATCAACCTTCCATTCATCAGCATGAATGCTTCAGGTCCACTTCACTTAGATATGAACCTGACAAGAGCAAAATTTGATGAACTTACAAGCAGTTTAGTTGAGAGAACAGCAGAGCCTGTTAAGAGAGCTCTTTCGGATGCAGGTCTTTCAGCAGCAGAACTTGGTCAGGTACTTTTGGTAGGTGGTTCTACACGTATTCCGGCTGTACAGGACAAAGTAAAACAATTGACAGGAAAAGAGCCAAGCAAATCTCTTAATCCAGATGAATGTGTTGCTTTAGGAGCATCTGTTCAGGGTGGTAAATTAGCAGGAGACGCAGGCGCAGGCGACATCATCTTATTCGACGTTACACCACTTTCATTATCTATCGAAACAATGGGGGGAATCGCAACAAGATTGATTGAAAGAAATACAACTATTCCGACAAGTAAGAGCCAGGTATTCTCTACAGCAGCTGACAACCAGACAGCAGTAGATATTCATGTAGTACAAGGTGAAAGACAGTTTGCAAAAGACAACAAGACACTTGGTCAATTCAGACTTGACGGTATTGCACCGGCTCCACGTGGAATTCCTCAAATCGAAGTTACATTCAATATCGATGCAAACGGTATCGTAAATGTATCTGCAAAAGATTTGGGAACAGGTAGAGAACAACACATTACAATTACATCAGGATCTAACATGTCAGATGCTGATATCGAAAAAGCTGTAAAAGAAGCAGCAGAATTCGAGGCTCAGGATAAGAAACGTAAAGAAGCAATCGATGCAAGAAATGATGCAGATGCAATCATCTTCCAGACAGAGAAAGCTTTGGCGGACGTTGCTGATAAAGTAGACGCAAATGA
The DNA here is from genome assembly GCA_045577115.1 of Faecalimonas sp. GTDB lineage: Bacteria > Bacillota > Clostridia > Lachnospirales > Lachnospiraceae > Faecalimonas. The sequence continues at coordinate 23,545 of JAZNHX010000166.1, forward strand.
AAAAGCAACTGTAGAGGCTGACATCCAGGCGCTTAAGGATGTACTTGCAAAATCTACACCAGAGACAATGACAGATGCTGATGTAGAAGAGATCAAAGCAGCAAAAGAGAAACTCATGACAGATGCTCAGGGTGTGTTCACAAAGATGTATGAGAATATTGCAGCA
>JAZNHX010000167.1:0-4179 GCA_045577115.1 Faecalimonas sp.
GTCTTGAATTCTACAAAGGGAAAAGTTGGAAAAGGATTATCATTCTTTGAAAAAGCATTTGGTGCAAATGAGGAAGAATTCGAAAAATTGTTATATATGCCAGAAGCCATGATTATTTATCGTTTATACTTTGAAGAAACAGGAATAACTCAAAAATGGTGGGATTGTTTTTGTGGCTTAAGCGAGGAGCAATTAAACCAGGCGAAGGAAATAATTCATTCGAATAATTTTGACTCTTATGAGGAGAGAATAACAGATGCAAAAGTGTTGGAATTATTGGCATTTTATCGAATAACAAGAGAAGATGCTGAAAAAGCTATGAAGATTTGTAATTAAATGTTTATTTGTTTAGCAGTGAATATTTTAAGTTTAAAATGTCATAACTAATACACAGAAGGAAGGAAAAATGAATGAAATAATTCTCGCCTTGAGGCGGGGTTAAATTCAATGGAGGACTCTTTTGAACAAATTAATCTGAAATAGAATGGAGACACCGTGAGCTTTGTATATGCTATGAATGATGTGATTTTTTCAATCATGTCGGACACTAAAATTGGAATAAAAGATGATTTGCCCAAGTTATGGAATTCAGAAAGTGAAAAGCGTTTAGTAACGCAAATGGGATTAATGAAAAGCATTATTGTTTTGCCTAATATCGTTATTGGTTATGCTGGAAACAATATAAATAAGGCGGCAGAACTACTGAGAAATCTTAAAAACAGCTCGGATAATCTGGAAGAGATTATTAGCGCTACCTTTAAAATCCATACTACTTCTGAAGAAGACGCAATTGAGTTTATTATAGCTTATTGCGACGAGAATACCAGAGAACTCATTTCTGTAAAGAATCAACAGGTCTTTAGAAATTGCAAAGTGGCTTGGCTGGGATCCAGGAAGGCCTATAATGAATTCAAAAGATTGGAAAGTCTGATTTCAGAAGATGATGTAAAAGGTAAAAAGTCTATAACATGTACAGACAATGGGGAATTATTTGAAGAGGATCTTTCTGAAGAACTGGTAAGAGCCTATAAAATTGAGGAATGTTTTTCTGAAGTAGTTAATTTTGGAATTGATCCAACAGTAGGAGGAATGACTGTTAGAATAAGAGCCATGGAAGGAGATAATACATTTCAGTACATGTCAGGAATGAATGCAATTGCAAGCAATTGGCCACAAATAGTGAGACCAGGCGAAAATATAATTTTGTACCAAGGTGCAGATAAAGGAAGTTATTGTTGTAATGTTTATCAATCCAGCCGGAACTTTTGCTGCTATGTATACGAAGCTGATTGCGGCATAGTATATACAGATGAGGTGAGTTATTTAGATGGTTTAAAGGGAATGAAATTTCCAAAGATATATAAAATGGACAAGCATTCATTTGATGATATTGCAACACAGAACGGAGCCTATTCCTGTATTGAATTATGATAAAGATTATTGGCAAATATCACAGTTAGGAAGGGGAAATTCTATGAGTACAACTTTTGAAATCATACGATTTGCAAAGCCATCAAAAAAAGAATTGCAGATGCTAGATTGTTTTTCTGAGTATGATTCTTTTCGTGTCGTAGATTTCGATGGGGATGATACCAGTGAGTACATACGATTGTTCAGAACGAACGACAAGTTGTTTAGCAATCTTGTCGGAAGTCGTTTTGCACAAAGAATAGAACTCCCGGAAATAGTTACGGATTATAAAACATTATATAAAGATCTGGGCTTTGATGAGGAAGCAATTTATAATGACAGAATCTATCCAATTCACAGTAATGGGTTGCATACAGATTATACGGATGGAGTGAATGAGAAGCGTATTAATTTTTCTGAATTGGATAACTATAAAAACAAGGTGACGGTAAGCTGTGTTGCAATCAAAATGGAAACGCTTTGGAGTAGCGATGAGGTATGTTTCTATCCGAATAGAGAGCGAATCAAGAAGTATATTCCTGATTTAACCGAATATAGATTTGCTCCCGTCAATAATGGAATTTTAGCGAGGGCAGAGATCCCTTTTCTGATATTCGAGAGAAATAAGGGGACGTGCTTCATAGAAAAACATTAAGTTGCAGAGAATAATGCAGAAAGCAGGTGACTTCATGGTCGAAAAAGAATATTTTGGGGAAGATAAAAATGTAGAGTTCAAAAGAGAAATTCCGAGTAAACATGAAAAGTTTTTGAAAGATATTATTGCATTTTCAAATAGCACCGGTGGGCAAGTGATATTAGGAGTTGAGGATGAGACAGGAATTGTATATGGCATTGGAGAACAGAGCCCGTTTAAATTGTCAGATTCGATTTCAAATATGATTTCGGATGCGTGTACACCGCAGATAGAACCGGATATTACGATAGAGACTTTGGAAGATAAGACCATACTTGTGATTGATGTGGCACCGGGGAAATTTAGACCTTATTATCTTTTAAGTAAAGAAAAAGAAACGAGCACTTATATTAGAATCAATGGTACAAGCAGACCAGCTGATGCAAGAAAACTTCAGGAGTTAGAATTAGAAGGTCAAAATATCTCATACGATTCGCTCCAAGAGATTGGATGCGAGTATGATGAGGAAAAAGCATTGGATTTATGTAAAACAATGAAGCAGATTGCAATTGATTCCTGTGATACCGAGGAGGAGAAACGTGCCATAAAAGATATGACCTTGGAAAAACTCCATGATTTTGGAATTTTGTGCAAAGTTGGGAGAAACCTTTATCCAACACATGCATTTGATTTGCTAACGGATAACAGGAATAAAGCCTCGAAGATTCAGTGCGCATTGTTTAAGGGGAATGTTAGGGATATTTTTATTGATAAAAAAGAGTTTGATGGGCCGATTTATGAACAAGTAGATGAAGCGTATCATTTTGTTTTGCGGCATATAAATATGGGAGCGGAGGTTGAAGGCGAATACAGAAAAGATGTGTATGAATTGCCTATAGCTGCAATCAGAGAAATGATAGCAAATGCGGTTCTTCACAGAAGTTATCTGGATAAGTCATGTGTTCAGGTGAGCATATTTGATGATCGGTTGGAGGTTTCTTCTCCGGGAATGCTTTATGGTGGATTGGATTTGCAAACTGCAAAAATGGGAAAATCTAATTGTAGGAATGAAGCTACCGCGGAGGCATTTCATTATATGCATATTGCCGAAGCATGGGGAACCGGATTGCCCAGAATTATCAATAGATGTAAGGCGTATGGTTTGCCTGATCCTTTATTTGAGGAATTTGGTGACGGATTTAAGGCTACGGTTTACAAAAAAGTAGGCAATGACTCCGAAAAAGTAGGCAATGCCCCGCAAAAAGTAGGCAATGCTCGGCAAAATATAGGCAATGAACCGGAAAAAGTAGGCAACGATTTTGAAAAATACACAGATATATTGAAAAAATCAGGGATATCGGATGTATTTATTCGTAATATCGAGCAAGTGTATTGTGAGTGCGGTATGGGAGTTGTATTTGGACAAATCAATATCATGGTATGGCTGAACTGTTCCAAAGCAAAGGCAACAAATGTCATGAATGCAATGAAGAAAGCTGAGATTGTCAAGAAGGTGAGCGGACTAGGACCAGGTAAGTATGAGTTTGTGGAGATGTAAAAACTACATATTTGTAATCAGTGTTGATTTTGGATAAAGGCTACAAAGCGGATTGCCGATTTATTAAGTGGGAGGAATAGAGGCGGTGAAGCATTAATCGTGTAGTTATAGCAAGGAGAATTATGGATATTGACATTAAATGTAATGTTTTGGAAGCTAAATAATGTATCAAGAATGGAATGCTAAGATGCGTAGAGCCATTTGTGTTTTCGCTAACAGATCCTGCAAAAGTTCAAATTGAGATCAAAGAGATGGGAATAAGGGTTATAACACTTTCAACTGATGAAAAATTGGAGGCTCGAAAGCTATATGCGATACTTGTAAAACTAGAAAAATTATTGCAAATATTTGACGGCGCATTTGTTCCATTGGAAAGAATTGTTTTACATGGTGAAGAAGAGGAAGAAAAATATCAGACATTTGTGACGCAATTAATAGCACAAAGGCTGCATTACTTTGTATCTGTAGATATATTTTCTGTACATAGTGATCGGATAATCAACTATGAGGATGTATTATCAGAAGTATTGTTTAATACATGGCAGAAAGTGCTAGACGATTTAGGAGTCATTAATCA
>JAZNHX010000168.1:0-1972 GCA_045577115.1 Faecalimonas sp.
GCTTAAAACTGTCGCAGAGTTAAGCCGTAACCTGACAAACAAGGAGCTTGCTAAATTCACAGACCAGATAAACGACTTGTGTGATAAATATGCAAGAAAATCGAAATAAGGACATAGGCAAGGAGGTAAAAGATATGTCAAAAAGATATTTTGCATGTGTATATGGCGGAGCAAATGAAAGAATTGCAATAAGGCATAAAGAAAAAATAGAGGAATTGGGAAAATTAATTGCAACAAACAGTTTTTCTCTTGTATATGGAGCAGGAGCAACAGGCTGTATGGGTGCAGTTGCAAGAGGCGTTAAGGAAAACGGCGGCTTTGTTATGGGTATATCTCCTGACTTTATCAGCGAATTTGAGGATATATTCGATTGCGATAATAAGGTTATGGTTGATACAATGGCAGAACGAAAGACACTTATGGAAAAGCATGCAGATGTGTTCTTTATTGCTCCCGGCGGAATTGGAACTATGGATGAATTCTTTCAGGTGCTCACTTTGAAATACTTAAAGAGAATTGATGTGCCGATTGTTGTTATAAACCTTGATGGCTTTTATGATACGTTAATTGCATTGATTAATGATTTGGTAAGACAAGGTGCAGTAACGGAAGAAATACATAAGCTCTATGATGTAATAACAGATGTAAATGAAGACACAATAGTTCCGATACTTAAAGGTATTATATGTTGAATCATCCTGCTACGGCAGTATCTTTGAACTTAACGAGGAAAAAGGCACTATTGTATAATAGTCCAAAATATCTTGACAAAAAATTAAAATCATGATATAATTATCTAAAATAAATATAATGATAATTATGGGAACCAGCTGACTGCAGAGGACGTTGGTTCCTTTTTGTTTTTTCTACAAAATCATGATTAAATGTGAAAAGGAGATTACATTATGGAAGTACAACTCCAAGAGTTAATTGAACAGATCAAAAAGGATGGTGTTGCGGTTGCTGAGACAGAAGCCAAGGACATAGTCGATGCAGCAAAGGCAGACGCCGAAAAGATTATTGCCGAAGCACAGGCACAGGCAGATAAAATTATGGCTGATGCAAGAGCAGAAACTGAGCGAATGACAAAATCTAGCGAGGATGCAATTCGTCAAGCAGGTCGCAATCTGTTAATATCTTTCAGAGAAAGTGTGACAAGAGAGCTTAAAACAATTATTAGTGGAAATGTTAACACCATATATTCATCAGATGAACTTGCAGGACTAATTATCAATATTATTGAGTGTTGGGCGAACAAGCCGGATGCAGAAGATATTACTGTGATAATGAACCGTCAAGACATTAATAGATTTGAAGATAACATTCTTGCGTCCCTTAAAGAAAAAATGCTAAATGGTATTACTTTGAAAGCCAATGATAATTTTGACGGCGGTTTTCGCATTGCTGTGAATAACGGCAGTGCTTATTATGATTATTCTGCAGAGGCTGTAGTGGATATGCTTTCGAATTATCTCAGTCCAAAGGTTACTGAACTTTTGAAAGAGGCGAAGGAATAAATTATGGCTGAATATTATTTGATTTCACAATTGCCGTCTTTGGATGGAGTAAGTGAGAATGTTCCGCTTCCGATTACCGAAGAACGCTTCAATGAACTTTGCGAACGCTTCTTAGGAAAAAAATCTCAAGAAGCTATAAAGAAGATTAGCTTATCTCCTCCCAAAAATGCAGAAAGTTTGGGTTCATCTTTGATTGATGCATGGAACGAATGTGAGATAAATCTCCGATTTGCTCTCGGCAAGGTTCGGGCAGAAAAAATGAATAAAGTTTTCGATACAGAAAACAGGATTTTACCTGTTGAATACATCAAAGCTGCTAATACGGCAATAGAAAAAGAGAACCCGATGGAAGCGGAAAAATATCTCAATAGTTATCGTTTAGAAATGTTGGAAACACTCAGACCTATGGATGCTTTTTCCGATGAGTATATCTTCTATTACGGACTTAAATTAAA
>JAZNHX010000169.1:0-18597 GCA_045577115.1 Faecalimonas sp.
TATATTATATACAGATATAAAGAAAAAACCAAGACATTTATTTTGTGACAAGTTCATAAAAAGTTAATATTTTGAAGCAAAATTTTGTAAAATATGTTCACAAATCAAAATGTTATGTTATAATACTATTATTAACAGTCTGAGAAAGGCAAAAAAGAAGTATTTTAGTTTTAGAAAGAGGTAAGTTATGCAAATCACAGATGTACGCGTACGCAAAGTAACAAAAGAAGGAAAATTAAAGGCAGTTGTATCAATCACTATGGATGACGAATTTGTAGTACATGATATTAAGGTTATCGAAGGTGAAAAAGGCCTTTTCATCGCAATGCCAAGCAAGAAGGCAGTCGATGGAGAATATCGCGATATCGCACATCCAATTAATTCGGGTACAAGAGAGAGAATTCAGTCATTGATTCTTAGCAAATATGAAGAAGCAATGCAAGAAGATTCGTTTGACGAAGCAGAATAATCAATTGATTTTTCAAGGGCAGGTGAAAAACCTGCCCTTTTGTGTTATGATGTGAAGAGAACAACTTTAGGAGAAACAAAATGAATCTACATATATTATACGAAGATGAACATATCATAGTCTGCTACAAACCTGCAGGTATCCCTACTCAGACAAAGAAACTTGGTGAGCAGGATATGGTCAGTTTGCTAAAGAATTATTTAAGAGGCGGTTACGTTGCGGTTATTCATCGCCTTGACCAACCCGTAGAAGGCCTGCTTGTATTTGCCAAGACACCATTTGCGGCAAAGGAGCTTAACAAAGGTTTACAAGGAGCAGGATTTGGCAAGTATTACAAAGTGGTTTTATGGGGAATACCGACTCAAAAGAAAGCTGCGTTAGAGGATTATCTTGTGAAGGATGGCCACACCAACACATCTCGTGTATGTGAACCATCTGAAAAGGATGCAAAGAAAGCTGTGTTATCATATGAAGTAATTGCAACCGGAAAAGATGATGGTAAGGATATTTCGCTTGTTCAAATCAAGCTTGATACCGGCCGTCATCACCAGATTCGCGTGCAGATGACCAATATGGGATGTCCGATTTGGGGTGATGCAAAATATAATACGGTGGCGCAAGATAGAACGTTTAGACAGATTGCACTGTGTGCTTATCGATTAGAACTCGTGCATCCGAAGACAAAAAAACAGATGGAGTTCAAGATAGAGCCGAAAGGAGAGGCTTTTCGCATTTTAAGCAACTCTAGTCTTGACAAACCCGTTAATTTCCAATAGAATTGGTTTTAATTACTGAATTTTGGCTGTGAAGAGGACTAGTATATACAGGACGCGCCCCAGAGAGAGAATCATTTGGTGAGAGATTCTTGCAAGAAGTGTATAGAACCTACCTTGGAGCCTCTGTGTGAAAATGCAGCGTGACACTAGCGTTAATGGTGATGAAAGTGAATCATAGGAGTTTCTATGATTAACAAGGGTGGTACCGCCGAGCTTTTCGGTCCCTTATGTAGGGATGAAGAAGTTCGGCTTTTTTATTCCTTATCAAACATAAAAAAGGAGAGAAAGAAAAATGGCAAAGGACAAAAAATTAGTAAAAGCGATTACATCGCGCGACGAAGACTTCGCACAATGGTATACAGACGTTGTTCGTGAAGCAGAACTTATGGATTATTCAAGCGTAAAAGGTTGTATGAACTACTTACCAAATGGTTATGCGATTTGGGAAATGATTATGAACGACCTTGACAGACGTTTTAAAGAGACAGGAGTACAGAACGTATCATTACCACTTCTTATTCCGGAGAGTTTATTGCAGAAAGAAGCAGATCACATCGATGGATTTGCACCGGAAGTAGCATGGGTAACACATGGTGGAATGGAAAGACTTCAAGAAAGATTATGTGTTCGTCCTACATCAGAGACATTGTTCTGTGATTTGTGGGCAAGAACCGTAAAATCATACAGAGACCTTCCAAAAGTTTGGAACCAATGGAACTCTGTTCTTCGTTGGGAAAAGACAACAAGACCTTTCCTTCGTTCCAGAGAGTTCTTGTGGCAGGAAGGACACACAATTCATGCAACATATGAAGAGGCAGAAGAAAGAACACTTCAGATGCTCAAGGTATATGAGGACTGCTATAGAGAAACTTTGGCAATTCCATTTGTATCAGGAAGAAAAGCAGAGCATGAGAAATTTGCCGGTGCACAGGACACATATACAATTGAAGCATTGATGTATGACGGTAAAGCACTTCAGTCAGCAACCAGCCACTTCTTCGGAAGCGGATTCCCAGATGCGTTTGGTATTAAATATGTAGATAAGAACAATGAACTCCAGAGTGTATATGAGACATCTTGGGGATGGTCAACAAGAAGTATCGGTGGACTTATCATGGTTCACAGTGATGATGATGGTCTTGTTCTTCCACCACACGTTGCACCGACAGAATGTAGAATTATTCCGATTGCACAGCACAAGGAAGGTGTGTTAGAGAGAGCAGATGCATTGCTTGATGAACTGAAAAAAGCAGGATACAGAGTCAATATTGATGATTCTGAAAAATCACCGGGATGGAAATTCTCTGAGCAGGAGATTCTTGGTATCCCAACACGTATCGAAATCGGACCAAAAGATATCGAAAACAATCAGGTTGTTGTTGTTCGCCGTGACACTCGTGAAAAGATTGTTGTTTCACTTGACGAAATCGCAACAAAACTGCGTGATATCTTAGAGACAATTCAACAGGATATGTACAATAAGGCAAAAGATTTCTTGGATTCACACATTGATACAGCAGTAACAATGGAAGAAATGGTTGAGAAATTCAAAGCAAACCGTGGATTCGTAAAAGCATGCTGGTGTGGAGATCCGGAATGTGAAGGTGAAGTAAAATACGCTACAGGCGGAGCTGCAACACGTTGTCTCATCGAAGATGAGGAAATGATCTCAGACAAGTGTATTTTCTGTGGAAAACCTGCTAAACACATGGCTTACTGGGGTAAATCATACTAAGAAAAATATAAAAGACGTAGGAAAATGTTTTTCCTGCGTCTTTTTTGTGCTATACTATCTAATAGTTTATATGAAGGAGGTGTCCCGTTTGAAGATTATATTACCGGAAAAAGTGAATACCATTATTCATACTTTACAAGAACATGGCTTTGAAGCTTATGCCGTGGGTGGTTGTGTACGCGATTCCATTCTCGGAAGAGTTCCGGATGACTGGGACATTACAACTTCGGCAACACCGATGGAGACAAAGTCGTTGTTTGCAAGAACATTTGATACTGGGATAGAGCATGGAACCATTACGGTTCTGGTTGATAAAGAAGCATTTGAAGTAACTACCTACCGCGTGGATGGAAAATATGAAGACAGCAGACATCCATCGGAAGTGACATTTACAAGAAGTCTTAAGGAAGATTTGCTTAGAAGAGATTTCACCATCAACGCAATGGCGTACAATGAAAGTGATGGTTTGATAGATATCTTTGGCGGTATGGATGACCTGACGGGAAGGACTATTCGATGTGTCGGCAATGCAAGAGCGCGTTTCGGAGAAGACGCTCTTCGTATTCTGCGGGCAGTTCGATTTGCCGCACAGCTTGGATTCGACATTGAGAGTCAGACAAGAGAGGCGATTCGAGAGCTTGCCCCAACACTTGAGAACATTAGCGCGGAGCGTATTCAAGTAGAGCTGATTAAGATGTTGACATCGCCGAATCCTGGAATGCTAAAGACGGCGTATGAGCTTGGCATTACGAAAGTAATCCTTCCGGAATTTGACGCAATGATGGCGACGACACAGGAGAATCCACATCACAAATACTCCGTGGGAGAGCATACGTTAAAAGCAATTGACGCAATTCGCGCGGACAAAGTGCTGAGACTGACGATGTTATTTCATGACATCGGGAAGCCGGTCATGAAGAAAATAGATGACAAAGGGATTGCGCATTTCAAGATGCATGACAGTAAAGGTGCGGAGATGACGAAACAGATTCTGAGGCGCCTGAAGTTTGATAACGATACAATGAACAAGGTTGTGAGATTAGTTCAGTACCATGACTATCGTATGCCGGCAGAACCAAAGAATGTACGAAGAGCTATGAATAAAATAGGCGAGGATTTGTTCCCTTATTATCTGGAAGTTCGCATGGCAGATACCTTGGCACAGAGTGAGTATCTGCAGGAAGAGAAGATTCAGAATATCCGAGATGTGCGAAAACGATATGAGGAGATTCTGGAGAAGAAAGAATGCGTATCTCTGAAGACGCTTGCAGTGACCGGAAGAGATTTGATTGCGGATGGAATCAAGCCGGGGAAAGAGATTGGCGAGGCTTTAAATAAACTCTTGGCATATGTCATTGAGCATCCGGAGGCGAATGAGAAAGAAATGCTGTTGAAATTAAAGGATGAATTATAGATGCAGAAACCGTCAGATTATTTCTGGCGGTTCTTTTGATTTGTAATACTTTGACACAGCCTGTCATACATTAGATTGAAACGGTATTTTTAACCTAGGGGGATGTATGAGGGACAATGAGCTTACAATTTTAGAACAGTATGACATAGATGTAAAAAACACCAAAAAGGTGCGGGATGCGTTTCTGTGCGAGAGTGGGCAGGGATTGTTTTTGATTAAGGAGCTGCGTTTTTCAGAAAAAAGGCTCCGTGTACTGGAACTGCTTTCAGAGCATCTGAGAGAACATGGATGCCAAAACATAGATTGGATTCTGAAAACAAGAGAGAATGAGTTGTTCTGCGTGGCTGAGGACGGTACAAAATATTTTCTAAAAAGGTGGTTTTCCGGAAGAGAATGTGATATCCACAGGGAAAAGGATGTATTAGATGCAGTTGATAACCTTACAAGAATTCACCTTGCGCTTCGAGGTTTCAAGGGTGATGCGAGTGAGGGTTTGACCGTGACGACTGCAGAAGATTTGCGACAGGAGTATTTCCGACATAATCGGGAAATGAAAAAAGTGCGAACCTTTATGCGGGATAAAGTAGATAAGGGAGATTTTGAACTCGCATTTCTAAAGCATTTCGATTCCATGTACAGTACTGCCAATTCCGCCTTGGAGCATCTTGAAAAATCCAACTATCAAGAACTTCTTACAGAATGCAAACAAAATCATGCGTTGGTTCATGGGGATTATAATTACCATAATGTATTAATGACTTATATGGGAATCGCAACTACCAATTTTGAACATGCACAGAGCAATATCCAAGTGACGGATCTTTATTATTTTCTCAGAAAAGTAATGGAGAAGAACCATTGGGATACAGCGCTCGGAGATAATATTCTGAATTGTTATCAGAGGCAGCTTCCGTTTAAAAAAGGAGAATTGGAGTATATTGCCATCTGTCTTGCCTATCCGGAGAAGTTTTGGAAAGCGGCCAACTCTTATCATCGCTCCAGAAAGGTATGGATTCCGGCAAAGAGTCTGGAGAAATTGGAATTGGTAATCCAACAGACGGAAGAGAAGAAGGCGTTTCTGGAAAATATATTTGCTTTTCATTTGTAAGTTAGTGGTGTATAATAGAAGACAAAAGAAACAGGAGGTGTCCGAGAATGAATTACAAGGAACAATATTTGGAGTGGTTATCAAACCCTTATTTTGACGAAAACACAAAGGCGGAATTGCAAAGCATTACAGATGATGAGAACGAGATAAAAGAAAGATTTTATAAAGAATTGGAATTTGGTACGGCAGGCTTGCGAGGAATTATCGGCGCAGGTACGAATCGCATGAATATCTACACAGTCAGAAAAGCGACGCAGGGACTTGCAAATTACATAATCAGTCAGGGTTTTGAGACGAAAGGAGTTGCGATTGCATATGATTCTAGACGTATGTCACCAGAATTTGCCAATGAAACGGCCGCTTGTCTTGCTGCAAATGGTGTGAAAGCATATGTGTTTGAGTCTCTCAGACCGACACCGGAGCTTTCCTATGCAGTTCGTAAGCTTGGATGTATTGCAGGTGTTAACATTACAGCCAGCCACAATCCGCCGGAATATAACGGATACAAGGTATACTGGGAAGATGGTGCACAGATTACCCCGCCTCACGACAAAGGAATTATGGATGAGGTTCAGAAAGTAACGGATTACAGCACTATGAAGACCATGAGTGTGGAAGCTGCAAAAGCGGCAGGACTTTATGTGACAATCGGTGCAGACATCGACGATGCATATATGGAAGAACTTAAGAAACAGGTTATTCATTGGGATTCTATCAAGGAAGTTGGCAAGGACATCAAGATTGTGTACAGTCCACTTCACGGAACCGGTAACATTCCTGCGAGATGTGTGCTGAAGGAAATCGGTTTTGAAAATGTATATGTTGTAAAAGAGCAGGAACTTCCGGACGGAGAATTCCCGACAGTTTCTTATCCGAATCCGGAATCAGAAGAAGCATTTGAACTTGGTCTCAAGCTTGCAAAAGAAGTGGATGCAGACCTTATTCTTGCAACGGACCCTGATGCGGACCGTTTGGGTGTGTATGTAAAAGATACAAAATCAGGAGAATATAAAGTCTTAACCGGTAATATGTCAGGCTGTCTTCTTGCAGAGTATGAGATTAGCCAGAGAAAAGCTGTGAATGGAAGTTTGCCGGAAGATGGAGCAGTTATCAGTTCTATTGTTAGTTCTTGTATGGCAGGTGCCATTGCAGAGTCTTATGGACTCGAGTTTATACAGGTTCTTACAGGATTCAAGTATATTGGACAGCAGATTCTTGGATTTGAGCAGAGCGGAAAAGGAAGCTATGTATTTGGATTTGAAGAGAGCTATGGTTGCCTGATTGGTACTTATGCAAGAGATAAAGATGCTATTGTAGCGACGATGGCACTTTGCGAGGCTGCCGCTTATTATAAGACACAGGGCAAGACTTTGTGGGACGCCATGATTGATATGTATGAAAAGTACGGTTATTACAAAGAAGATATCAAGTCCATTACACTCAAAGGTATCGAAGGACTTGCAAAGATTCAGCAGATTCTCGAGACACTGCGCAATGAGCCGCCTGTGGAGATTGCAGGTTGCAAGGTGTTAAAGGCGAGAGATTACAAAGAGGATACGATAAAAGACATGATGTCAGGTGAAGTTACGGCAACAGGTCTTCCGTCATCTAATGTACTTTACTATGACCTTCCGGATGGCGCATGGGTGTGTGTACGTCCTTCAGGAACAGAACCAAAGGTAAAATTCTATTATGGAATCAAGGGTGTATCGTTAGAAGATGCAGAACAAAAGGCTGCTACAATGGGTGAAGAAGTTTTGGCTATGATTGACAAAATGTTGTAAATATAGCCGAAAAAAGTGAAATATACTTGACAAAAGTTGTTGAAAACGTTATAACAGTAGACAAGAGCGTGAATTTCATAGAAGTATGATTTTCTATGTTTTAAATAAGAGGAGGAAATACCCATGAACAGAGCAGAATTAATTGCAGCAATGGCAAAAAAAGCTGACTTAACACAGAAAGACGCTGAGAAAGCTTTAAAAGCTTTTACAGATGTTGTAGCTGATGAATTAAAGAAAGGTGACAAAATCCAATTAGTTGGATTCGGTACTTTCGAAGTTGGCGAAAGAGCAGCAAGAGAAGGAAGAAATCCACAGACTGGCGAAACAATGACAATCGCAGCTTGCAAAGCTCCTAAGTTTAAAGCTGGTAAAGCTTTAAAAGATGCTATCAACGCATAATTAAAACTATGAACAAAAGGGATGTGCAACCGCACATCCTTTTTAGTTGCATGATGGCAATCGATTGGAGGTATATATGAGATTAGATAAATTTTTAAAGGTTTCCCGTTTGATTAAGAGACGAACAGTGGCAAATGAGGCGTGCGATGCAGGGCGTGTATTTGTAAATGGCACTGTTGCGAAAGCATCCGTAAAAGTCAAAGTGGGGGATGTGATTGAGATTCAGTTTGGAACTAAGACAGTGAAGGTTGAAGTGCTGGATATTCAAGATACAACAAAAAAAGAGGAAGCAAAAGATCTGTTCCGTTATTTATAAAAAGTTTGTCATAAACTTTCATGACCGCTCATAGAATATTTACAGATAAAAAATGGAGAAAGGTTGTGAATGTTTGGAAGAGAGACAAGTACCGAAAGCGCACAAGCTGGTAATCAATAATAGAAAGACAAGTATGGTGACGGGAGTGCTGGATGTTCTGGCCTTTGATTTGAATGAGGTGCTTTTAGAGACAGAACAAGGGATGCTGATGGTGAAGGGGAAGGATATGCATGTCAATCGTCTCAGCCTGGAAAAAGGAGAAGTTGATTTGGCAGGTCAGATAGACAGTGTTTCCTACTCGGATGTGCATCACAGCGCGAAAAAGAACGACAGTCTGTTTGTAAAACTGTTTAAATAGTTATGATACTTGGCATTGAAAAAGAATTATCTGTTTTTTTACAGGCTGCACTCGCCGGCAATCTAGTATACTTAGTCTATTTTGCGATTCGGGTTTTTAGACGAATCGTGAAGCATAACCTGCTTTGGGTATCTTTCGAGGATGCCTTGTTCTGGATTGTGACAGGATTCTATTTGTTTTTGGAAATATACCAGACAAGCAATGGGAAGATTCGTTGGTATTTTGTATTGGGAGTCCTGACAGGTGGACTCATCACTCACCATATTATTTTGAAAATTACAAAAAAATATATTGATAAATCGCAAAAAAAAGAGTAAGATGAAATTACTATATACGTATAGTAGGGGATTAGGGTGAGTATAAAAATGAAAAAGACAAAGAAGCGGAATACACGTGGGCGTCGTCGCATGTTAGAACATCGCCTCAGCATTATTCTGATTTCTTGTGTTATTGTGGTTTTGGGTGTTACGCTATCGGTGGCAAGCATTTCTCTTCATAAGAAGAATCAGAACTATAAGCAGCAGGAAGCAGAATTGGAGAAGCAGTTGGAAGACGAGAAGTTGCGTGCAGAAGAGATTGATGAATTAGAAGAGTACGTTGGAACAGATGAATACATAGAGGATGTTGCGAAAGAGAAATTGGGATTGGTATATCCTAATGAGATTCTGTTCGAAGCAGAGTAAGACTAATGATGGCTTTAGAAAATGTTTAAGTTTTCTAAAGCCTTTTTGTTTGGAGGAAAATATGCAGGAATTAAAGATGAATCCGTATGTTGTACAGATTGATAAGTTTGTCAGTTCTTTGGACAAACTTTCTCACGCATTTTTGCAGATGGAGGAGAACCATAATGTCATTACAGAAGATGAATACCAGAAAATCAGGGAGGAAGTAAAGGAACGGGTATGTAAAGGATGTGAGCGCAGAAAGGTGTGTCGGGGAGCGGACATGCTTCGGGATGTGCTGTATACAATTGAAAAATATGGTGCAGAACTGAACGTGGAGATGAAGCGGAAGATGCAGAAAAAGTGTATTCATTCACCGCAGTTTCTACGAGCTGTTGTTGAAGTATATAAGAATGAGAAGCACAATCTGATGTGGAAGCATCGTATGATGGAGAACAGAGAAGGCTGTGCAGTGCAGTTAGATGCCTTTGCCCAAATGATTCAGCATTCTACAAGAGAACTGAGTGCCAGTATTTTTGAGGACGAGCATTTAGAAAAGAAAATTAAAGTACGGTTCACCAAAATGGGATTAAAGCTCTTAAGTACAGTTTTTTTGGTGACGGAGAGCGGGCGTTATGAGATTCATGTGACTGTCAAGGCAGTTAAGGGAGAGTGTATAACCACAAGGGAAGTCGCCCGCGTACTGTCTGATTGTGCGGGGAGAGACATGGTGACCGGCAAGGAAGAACGCGCAATGGTTGGGATGGAGTACAGCACCATCGTCTGTGTTGAGACTGCCAAATTCCATACATTGCAGGGAGTGGCAAAGATAGGAAAAGGATGTGAGAAGATATCGGGGGATAACTTTTCCATGTTAGACCTTCCGGGTGGGAAACAGGGAATTATCCTCTCAGACGGCATGGGAGCAGGACAAGCCGCATTTCGTGAGAGTGCGATGGTGGTTGAGGTTCTTGAGGAACTATTGAACGCAGGATTCCCGAAAGAGACGGCACTTCAGATGATGAATACTGCGATGGTGATGGGAAGAGAAGAGGTTCGCTTCTCTACAATTGACATGGGAGAGTTTGACCTGTATACCGGAGAATGTGAACTTGCAAAAGCAGGTGCTTCCACCACCTTCATTAAATACAAAGATCGGGTGGAGAGCATCCGCTCGACCAGCTTACCTATGGGGGTCATGGCGAAATTGGAAATGGATTATGCGAAACGTCAGTTGCAGGATGGTGATATGGTTATTATGGTCACGGACGGAGTCATGGATGCACTTCCGGTTGGTGAGCAGGATTTCCTCATGCATGCAATTATTGAAGGAACGCAAATGAACAATCCAAAGGAATTAGCACACCATATCCTAGAGCAGGTGCTTCAGTGCTCGGGCGAGGTGCCGTTAGATGATATGACAGTTGCTGTTATTGGCATCTGGAGTCTTGAAAAATAGAGTAAGATAGGATAGAATTGTAATAAATTTACGAAGGAAAAGGGTTGACATGCTGGACAAAGTAAAGCATTACGCAAAAAAATGGAACATGTTAACAAATGAAGATTGTGTCATTGTAGGTGTATCAGGAGGAGCAGACTCAATATGCCTTCTTTTGATGCTTTTGGAAATGCAACGGGATGTGGGATTTGATGTAGTTGCAGTTCATGTAAATCATGGTCTTCGCGGCGTGGAAGCTGATGCAGATGAAGCTTTTGTGAAGGATTTTTGTAAAGAGCGAAGTGTGCCTTTGGAAATATATCATGTGGATGTAGCAATGGTTGCGAAAGATAGAAAGCAATCCCCTGAGGAGGCTGGGAGAGAGGTTCGAAGAGAATGTTTTGAGCAGGCCAGGACCAAGCATGATGGGACGAAGATTGCACTGGCGCATCATCAGAATGACAATGCTGAGACATTTCTATTTCGCTTGGCAAGAGGGACAGGCTTAAAAGGTCTCGGTGGTATGGCTCCGGTGAAAGGTGAGTATATCCGTCCGCTTCTTTGCGTAGATAGAGATGAGATAGAGGAGCATCTGAGGGAACAGAGAGTATCCTATTGCATCGATGCATCGAATGCGAGTGATGAGTATACAAGGAATCGCATTCGAAATCATGTAATTCCATTTCTGCAGGAAGAGATAAACACAAAAGCCATTCAACATATGAGCGATACGATGGAACAGATGCGACAGGTACAGGAGTATCTGGAGGCGCAGGCGAACTCATACATGGAGACATGTGTGCGACGCACGGAACACGGCTATGTGATTAAAGAGGAACAGTATCGCAAAGTACCGCAAGTGTTGCAGGCTATTCTCTTGAAACATGTTATGACTGCTGTTTGTCAGCGAGAAAAAGATATAGAAAGTATCCATGTAAATCAATTGCAGGAACTCTTCGAGAAACAAACGGGACGCAAGATTAATTTGCCGTATCAGATGGAAGCAAGACGCGTGTATGACGGCATCGAGATATATGTGAAAAAAGATGGGCAGAATCATCCGGCCGAGGAGATTTTTTTTGAACTGAAACAGCCGGAGGCAACTTTTCAGTGGCAAAATCAGAACATTTCCTACCGTATATTGAATAAAATGCAAATAGACGGTGAGACTTTAGAAAAAAGTCACACGAAACGGTTTGATTGTGATATAATCAAACATGGCATAAGTTTTCGCACGAGGAGACCGGGAGATTATATTACGATTCATCCGGATGGAAGAACGCAAAAGTTAAAAGCATACTTTATCAATGAGAAGATTCCGAAGGAGGAACGAGACAAAGTGCTTTTGGTTGCAGATGGAAGCCACATTCTATGGATTGTAGGCTATCGTGTGAGTTGTACTTATCAGGTGAATGAGAATACAAATCGTGTATTGGAAATACACGTAGATAAAGGAGAAGAAAAATGGCAGAGACAATCAGAGTTATGATTCCGGAAGCGGAAGTGGATGCGAAAATCGCAGAATTAGGAAAAAAAATCAGTGAAGATTATGCAGGAAAGCAAGTACATTTAATCTGTATCTTAAAGGGAAGCGTGTTCTTTACATGTGAACTTGCAAAGCGAATTGCCGTTCCTGTTTCGTTGGATTTTATGAGCGTGAGCAGTTATGGAGACGGAACTGCATCTAGTGGTATTGTTAAGATTGCGAAGGATTTGGATGAATCTTTGGAGGGCAAGGATGTTATCGTGATTGAAGATATCATCGATTCTGGAAGAACATTGTCTTATCTGATGGAAGTGCTTGGCAAGAGACAGCCTAACAGTCTCAAACTGTGTACACTTCTTGACAAACCTGACAGACGTGTAAGAGATGTCAAAGTGGATTATGTGGGATTCGAGATTCCAGATGAATTCGTTGTGGGCTATGGTCTTGACTATGCACAAAAATATAGAAATCTGCCATATATCGGTATTGTAGAGGGCTTAGAGTAGGAGGAGTAGAGTATTGAATAAGAAGGGCAGAGGGATAGGCCGTTTTTCCACGCTTATCATTGTTCTGTTTGTCCTGGGACTGTATTATGTCGTTGGACAGATGGCTATGCAGCAACAGAGTTATACTTATGAGGATTTTGTAGAGGCGGTTGAGCAGGGAGAGGTTCAATCAGTCGTAATCGAGCAGGATAAAGCTGTTCCGACAGGAACTTTGGAATTGACATTGGAAAGTGGTGATTCCAAATATGTCAATGTATCAGATGTTAACGAAGTACAAGAGATTCTGAAACAAGCGGGCATTACTGATATTGAAGTGTTGGCTGTACCGCAGGATTCCGTGTTCCTGACATCGATTCTACCGACTTTATTAATGGTTGGAGCATTGATTTTTGTCTTTATGATGATGAATCGTCCGACAGGGGCGAATGCAAAGGCAATGAATTTTGGCCGCAATCGTGCCAAGATGATGAATCCATCGGATAAACATATCACATTTGCAAATGTGGCAGGCTTACATGAAGAAAAAGAAGAGTTAGAAGAGATTGTGGACTTTTTGAAGAGTCCAAAGAAATATATTCAGGTTGGAGCGAGAATTCCAAAAGGTGTACTTCTTGTAGGTCCTCCGGGAACCGGTAAAACCTTGCTTGCAAAGGCGGTTGCAGGAGAGGCGGGTGTTCCGTTTTTTACCATTTCCGGTTCGGATTTTGTGGAAATGTTTGTCGGAGTGGGTGCTTCTCGTGTCAGAGATTTGTTTGAGGATGCGAAGAAAAATGCACCATGTATTATATTTATTGATGAGATTGACGCAGTGGCGAGACGTCGTGGTACAGGCCTTGGAGGTGGACATGATGAGAGAGAGCAGACACTCAACCAACTTCTCGTAGAGATGGATGGTTTTGGCGTCAACGAAGGAATCATTGTCATGGCGGCGACTAATCGTGTAGATATTCTTGATCCGGCTATTTTAAGACCGGGACGTTTTGACAGAAAAGTGTCAGTAGGACGTCCGGACGTTAAGGGTAGAAGAGAAATTTTAGATGTGCATGCGAAGGGAAAACCACTTGGCGATGATGTGGACCTTCAGCAAATCGCACAGACAACGGCAGGATTTACAGGTGCTGACCTTGAGAACCTGTTAAACGAGGCGGCTATTTTGGCTGCAAAGGAAGAAAGAGTATACATTCAGCAGCAGGATATTCAGCGTTCTTTTGTGAAGGTTGGAATCGGAGCTGAGAAGAAGAGTAAAGTTGTTTCCGAAAAGGAAAAGAGAATCACAGCATATCACGAGGCAGGGCATGCAATACTGTTCCATGTGCTCCCAGATGTGGGACCTGTTTACAGTGTGTCTATTATACCGACAGGTGCAGGTGCAGCAGGCTACACAATGCCGCTTCCTGAGAAGGACGATATGTTTAATACAAGAGGAAAAATGTTGCAGGACATCACTGTTTCACTCGGTGGACGTGTTGCAGAAGAACTTGTACTTGACGATATCACAACAGGTGCATCACAGGATATCAAACAGGCAACCGCGATGGCGAAGTCTATGGTTATGAAGTTCGGTATGTCCGAGGAACTTGGTCTTATCAACTATGATAATGACAGTGAAGAAGTATTTGTTG
The DNA here is from genome assembly GCA_045577115.1 of Faecalimonas sp. GTDB lineage: Bacteria > Bacillota > Clostridia > Lachnospirales > Lachnospiraceae > Faecalimonas. Next base: position 14,074 of record JAZNHX010000169.1, read on the forward strand.
GAAGAGATTTTGGTCATACCTCCAGAGGATATGGCGAAGAGGTGGCAGGAAAGATTGACAGAGAAGTCAAACGCATCATAGATAATTGTTATCAGGATGCGAAGCGTATTATCAAGGAAAACGAGAAGGTACTTGAGGCATGTGCGGAACTGCTACTTGAAAAAGAAAAGATTACAGGCGAGGAATTTGAGGCATTATTTTATGAATAGAGAAGCATTATTTAGTGATGGAACCGGACAATACCTGGTTCCATCGGAACCGAAAAAAAATGAAGTTGTGACAATACGATTTCGTACGGCGAAAAATGATGTGGATTTTGTGCGCGTAATTTCAGGATCACGTGCATTTGTTATGCGCAAAATAGCTAGTGAGGGTGCATTTGATTATCATGAAGTGAGATGGAAGCTGGGGGAAGAGCCACTTCGCTATTGTTTTGAAGTGAATGGACACGAGGAACATGGGCGCGGTGTGGTATGTTACTATGACAGACTCGGCGTGTCGGACCGCATGAGAAATGAGTGTGCATTTACCATTGTACCGGGGTTCTCTACACCGGATTGGGCAAAGGGTGCAGTGATGTACCAGATATTTGTCGATCGATTCTATAACGGTGATAAAAGCAATGACGTAGAGACCGGAGAGTACATATATATTGGAGAACCATGTACACAAGTGAAGGACTGGAACAAGTTCCCTGCCTATATGGGTGTGCGCGAATTTTACGGTGGAGACCTACAGGGTGTGTTGGATAAGCTTAATTATCTGCAGGACTTAGGTGTTGAAGTTATTTACTTCAATCCACTTTTCGTATCACCGTCTAATCATAAGTACGACAGTCAGGATTATGATTATGTCGACCCGCATTTTGGCAAGATTGTGGAAGATGGCGGAAATGTTCTCTGCGAGGACGACAAGGATAATTATGGTGCATCGAAATATAAAAAGCGTGTTACTTCCAAAGCAAATCTGGAAGCCAGCAATGAGCTCTTTATCCGATTAGTGGAAGAGATGCATAAGCGCGGCATGAAGGTCATTATCGACGGGGTATTTAACCACTGTGGTTCCTTTAACAAATGGATGGACAGAGAGCATATTTATGAGGATTCTGAAGATTACCAGGCGGGAGCCTATGTCTCGGCAGACAGTCCGTATCGTAGTTTTTTCTCATTCCGAGAGAACTGGACATCCAGATGGCCGTATAACGGAAGCTATGAGGGATGGTGGGGACATGATACTTTGCCAAAACTTAACTATGAGGAAAATTCTAAGCTGGAAGAATATATACTGAACATTGCAAAGAAGTGGGTGTCAGCACCGTTCAATGTAGACGGATGGCGCCTTGATGTGGCTGCAGACCTCGGTCACAGCAATGAGTATAATCATTACTTTTGGAAGAAGTTCCGTCAAGTAGTAAAAGAGACAAATCCAGATGCACTTATCTTAGCAGAGCATTATGGCAATCCGAAGCAGTGGCTACAGGGTGACGAGTGGGATACGGTTATGAACTACGACGCATTTATGGAGCCACTTACATGGTATCTGACAGGTATGGAAAAGCACAGTGACCGTCAGAGACTTGACCTTTGCGGCAATGCAGAGAGTTTTGTGAGTTGTATGAAGGGACAGATGATGTATATGCATACACCATCGCTTATGACCTCTATGAATGAGATATCCAACCATGACCATTCAAGATTCTTAACCAGAACGAATCGCATGGTGGGGCGTGTCAGCCATCTCGGCTATGAGTCCGCTTCTAAATACGTGGATGAGGCGGTTATGCGTCAGGCAGTTGCTATGCAGATGACCTGGATTGGTGCGCCGACAGTTTACTACGGCGACGAAGCGGGCGTGTGCGGATTTACTGATCCGGATAACCGCAGAACATATCCTTGGGGAAATGAAAACAAAGAGTTATTAAATTATCATAAAAAGGCAATCCGAATTCACAGAGATAGTAGCGCTCTTCGCACCGGTTCCTTGGAGATACTGTGTGGAGAGAATAATGTGGTATCTTATGCGCGGTTCGATGCAAATGAAAAGGTGATTGTTGTTGTCAACCGCGGAGAAAAGAAAACAGAGCTTCAGATACCGGTTTGGCGAGCAGAAGTGCCGATGCAAGCTGAGATGGAGCAAGTGCTCTATTCATGGGACGAAGGCTACACTTCGGACCGAGTGATGCTTCCGGTAGATGAAGGAAACTTGAGTATTGAGATGGGCAAGAATTCTGTTGCTATTTTGCGATATGTGAAGTAAATCTGCAAGCTTTTATTTATAAAAAATAGTTGCAATAATTTGTGTAATATGGTATAAACTATTATTGTCAGATTGATACAATCTGACATATATGGATGGGTTCCCGAGTGGCCAAAGGGGGCAGACTGTAAATCTGTTAGCAACGCTTTCGGTGGTTCGAATCCACCTCCATCCATTCTTCATAAAAGAAACCTCCGAGATTTTTCTCGGAGGTTTCTTGGTTAAATATCCAACTTATCAAAACCTGTCAGTAATTCTTTTACAATTTCTAGCATCTTCTCGCAATCGCCTTCTCTAACACCTTCCATATTCATTGGCATCAGTGGGTCGTGAAGCGACATACGAAGAAGTAACCAGCCCTGCACCTCTTCACTGTGGAAAGAGAGGCGTACACCTTCATAAGAATTTGGTGCCACGTCGTAGCCTCTTTCTTTTGCGCGAACTTCAAAGGCTTTTAACACTTCCTGTCCATAAGCACCAAAGTCTTCTGTGAAGATCTTCATGCGGAATTCTCTTTCGTCGAATCCTTTTGCAAGTTTTTCAATGAAAGAACCGATTTTCTTGCCTTCCTTTGCGGCAAGAGCAGCAGCGATCAAAAGTTTGACTGCCATATAAGCGCCGTCATCTAAGAAATAATTTTCACTTAAAGCACCGTGTCCGGATGTCTCAATTGCAAGTGGAGATACTACTCCGGACTCGTTTAAACGGATAGATTCGCTGATTACGTTTTTGTAACCACGTTTGAAACGATGGTGAACAAGCTTTAATTCATTTTCTAAAAAGTCAGTCTGTCTGATGTCACAGAGTCTGTGACAATTGTGCTTCCCGGATAATCTTTCGCAACGATGGCTGCCATTATAGCGATGATAGCGTCGCGGTTTACCGGAGAACCATCCGGAAGAACTGCAGCCATACGGTCTACGTCTGTGTCGAAGATAATTCTGAGGTCAGCGTTGTTTGCAAGCACAGCCTGTTTGCTTGCTTGCATTGCATCTTTGTTTTCCGGATTCGGAATGTGGTTCGGGAAGGTTCCGTCCGGCTCTAAAAACTGACTTCCGGTTGTGTCTGCGCCAAGCGGAGCAAGTACCTTCTCTACGAAGAAACCACCTGCACCATTTCCTGCATCAACCACAATGCGAAGTCCTTTGAGTGGCTTGTCGTACTCATCAGCATTTACGCCTGCTTTAATTTTTTCTTGCAAGCTGTAATCATAACCGAACCATCAAATTTAAATTCAGGAAAAACAACCGTCATAAACATAGATGGTGTAGAAACCAAACCACAGTAATAAAGATTTGCGCCGGCAGCACCAGCACCTGCGATAAATGCATCTTTCATAAGGTCGGCTGTGATACGAGAATCCTGTCCAACACCGATTTTCAATTCTGCAGCTGGTTTTCATGATTTGTCAGACAGCCATTTTACAAATGCCTGACCGATTAAGTTTACGGCATCCTGAGTTCAGTTTACCGGTTCGTCTGCAACACCTTCTGCTGCAACTCCACGGATGTCACTGCCGTTTTGTAATTTTAATAAATCAATCATGGATTGGCCTCCGATTATTTGTTTAATCTCTTTCCAACGGCTCCGGCTGGATGAATGAGAGCGAACTGTTCATTCTTGTAACCTGTTTCTTCAATCACTGCAGTCTGAAGAGCATCGAATACAGCAGCTAATGCTGTGAAACTTGATGTTCCCTGGCTGTTGTAACGGTCTGTCTCAGATGTAACCACCATAGGAATTACGATATCTGACATATCAGCTAATGGAGAAGCAAGGTTTTCTGTCACACCGATTACTGTTACTTTCTTTACATGGCAGATTTCTAAGATTTTGAAAAGTTCATCTGTCTTTCCGCCACGAGAAGCCCATACCATAACGTCACCTTCCTGAAGGTAACCTGTTGCTCCGTGAACTGCTTCTGCAGGAGAAATGAAACGAGCCGGACGTTCTACACAGCACATAGAGTGTGCGAAGTGCATACATGCGATTCCTGAATGACCACATCCTGCTGTACCGATACGTTCTGCTTTGCATAAAGCATCTACAGCTTTTTCGAATGCTTCCATGTCCATTTTGTCTCTTGTTGCAAGGATAAGTCGGAGGCCAAGCGGTCTTAGGAAGACAACAGCAAGCAGCAACTCCTTGGCTCACAGAACGACATGGCTACGATCCGACTTCTGCTGTACCGATACGTTCTGCTTTGCATAAAGCATCTACAGCTTTTTCGAATGCTTCCATGTCCATTTTGTCTCTTGTTGCAAGGAT
>JAZNHX010000170.1:0-21036 GCA_045577115.1 Faecalimonas sp.
ACGACATGGCTACGATCCGACTTCGTTCTTCTCTTCGCCTTCTACAGATACAATTCCTTTATTGGGAAACTCTACTTTCTCTATAAAACCTTCATACACTTGTCCTTTTTTCATCTATGCCTCCATATTATAATCAAATCCATATTTTGCTAATTACGGTGTAAACTACAGAATATATAATTTACACCGTAAAAATCACATGATTCTATAGCTCAACTTTTAAACATTACGGTGTAATTATGCAAAAAATATGTATGCACCGTAATCACATCTATCTTAGTGATGTATCCTACGGTGCGAATCAGCAGAATTGTTTTTTACACCGTATCCAAAGATACATTTGCTAAATTCAGGCCTATATTACGGTGTGACCAGCGCACTTACAACTTCACACCGTAAATTATGAAAATCACCCCACACATAGGTAAAAAACTCGCCCGCGCCTTATCCGCGAGCGAGCTTTTTTTACTCTCCTAGATATCTTCTTCCTCGAAGTAGTCATCTTCGAAATCATCCTCAAAATCCTCTTCAAAATCTTCCAAATAATCCGGTGCAAAGTAACGATATACTCCGTAAGCAATTGCTGCAATCGCTGCTACTGCTCCAACAATAGCGAGAATCCAGAGAATCGTCTTCTTAATCTTGTCATCATCTCTTTTTCTTAAAATCTCATTTAATTTTGTTGCAGAAACCATTTCCTCTATCCTTTCCATATATACACGTCCCTTCCACTTTTCTATCATTATAGCATTCTCAAATCAATATTACTATACGTAGTTTATATTATTTTATGCAAATTTAGATTTTTTGTAATTTTGCAAAGCCTGCAAACATCTTTTTCACACCGACTGTATCAAACTGAACTGTCACCTCGTAGTCACGTCCGCCTTCTACAATGGATATCACAAGACCATCCCCAAATTTCATATGTCTGACACGGTCGCCGACATCATATCCCGGACCACCGCCTGTCTTAACGCCAAAATTCTGTGCAGGTTTTGCCGCAAAAGTCTGCGTGCTAAATGGTTGTGTTTTAAACGTCTGCTTTGCCTGTAAATAGATATTCTGTATCGGTTCCTGAGTGTCCTTCTGCACTGCATTTCCACCTGTCGCAAACAAATGCACCGGTATCTCTTTTAAAAATCGAGACATCTTATTATACTGCACCTCACCACGCATCATTCTGCGTCTTGCGCAGGTCAGTGTCAAATTCTCCATTGCCCTTGTGATACCCACATAACAGAGGCGTCTCTCCTCTTCTATTTCACTCGGATCATCCGCAGTAATCGTCATATAACTTGGAAAAATGCCATCCTCCATGCCTGCCAGATAAACCTCCGGAAACTCCAATCCTTTTGCACTGTGTAAAGTCATCAGAATCACATAATCACTGCTCTCATCCAAACTGTCGATATCTGCCACCAGCGCAACCTCCTCAAGGAAACCACTGAGCGTCGGCATCTCATCCTCACAGGATTCTTCATATGAGGCAATCTTACTGAGAAGCTCATCAATATTCTCGATTCTTGCCTCAGCCTCTTCTTCGCCTTCTTCCTTCAGTTCTTCCAAATATCCGGTGTAGTCCAGAATCTCTTGCATGAGTTCTGACACCAGCATCGTCTTTGCACTCTCTTTGAAATGCTCAATCAATGCTACAAAGGATTCTAATTTGGCAACTCCTCTGCCAATTCCCGGAATCATGTCCACTGTGCGAAGTGCCTCGTAAAAACCAACTCCACGCTCGACCGCATTTTCCTGTACACGATTAATCGTAGTAAGCCCAATGCCTCTCTTCGGCACATTGATAATTCTTTTTACTGCCAAATCATCCAAACCATTGTCGATGGTTTTTAAATATGCAAGCAAATCCTTGATTTCCTTTCGCGCATAGAAGTTGATGCCTCCTACTACCTTATACGGAATATTTGCTGTAACAAACTTTTCTTCAAACATACGCGACTGCGCATTCGTTCTATATAGAATCGCATGGTCATTGTACGAACGAACACCTTCTCTGACATGTGAACGAATATCACTTACAATATAATCTGCCTCATCATAGGCATTGTCAAACTGCTGAAATACAATCTTATCTCCCACGCCATTCTCAGTCCAAAGAGCCTTGTCCTTTCGTCCGTAATTGTTGCGAATTACACCATTGGCCGCATTCAAGATATTTTCAGTTGAGCGATAATTCTGCTCTAATTTAATCACTCTCGCATCTTCAAATACATTTTCAAAATTCAAAATATTCTTGATATTTGCACCACGGAACTTGTAAATGGACTGGTCATCATCACCGACCACACAGAGATTCCGATACTTCTTTGCCAGAATACTAATCAGCTTAAACTGTACGGTATTGGTATCCTGGTACTCATCCACCATAATATAACGAAAACGTTCCTGATAATACTCTAAAACATCCGGCTGTGTCTGCAGAAGTTGTACAGTCTTCACAAGCAAATCATCAAAATCCAGCGCATTGTTGGAACGAAGCTGCTTCTCATATTCGCGGTACACTTTAGCAATCTTCTGTTTGTGATAATCTCCCGCCGCATTCAATTCATACTCATCTGGAGAAATCATCTCATCCTTTGCTGAAGAAATGGCCGCCAAAAGACTGCGCTCCTTATATATCTTCGTATCAATCTGCAATTGTTTGCAAACGTCTTTCATCAGAGTCTTCTGGTCGTCGGCATCATAAATAGTAAAATTCGTACTGTATCCCAAACGCTCAATGTGACGTCTCAAAATGCGCACACAGGTAGAGTGAAACGTGCTCACCCAGATGCTCTCTGAACCAAATCCAACAATACGGTCCACTCGCTCTCGCATCTCTCCTGCCGCCTTATTGGTAAACGTAATTGCAAGTATATTCCAAGGATTCACACCCTTCTGGTCAATCAAATATGCAATGCGATGTGTCAACACACGGGTCTTCCCTGAACCTGCACCTGCAAGAATAAGGAGTGGTCCTTCTGTGTGAAATACTGCTTCTCTCTGTTCTTTATTTAATGTGTCGTAAATGCTCATCTTATCTGCTCCTTATACTCTCTACGGAACCCCTAACTCACCTCATTAGTATATTATAAAGAGAGAAAAAAGAAAAGTAGGAAGCAAAAACTTCCTACTTATTATTCATTCTCTCAAACACCATGTCGTAACCATCATTACCATAATTCAGTGAACGATTGACACGGCTAATTGTTGCTGTAGATGCTCCTGTCTTCTCCGCAATCTCCAAATATGTCTTCTGCTCGCGAAGCATTTTTGCAACCTCAAAGCGTTGACTCAGAGATAACAACTCATTAATTGTACATATATCCTCAAAAAAAGTGTAGCATTCTTCTTTATTTTTTAAACTCAAAATCGCCTCAAACAAATAATCGACTGACTCCGTTCTAACATTTTTACCCATTTTCAAAGTCTCCTTCTCTGAGTTGTACCTCTTTAACATTTTAACACAGTAAATTGTGAAAGTCTACTCTTTTTTTAGGAATATTCTAACCATTTTGGATTATCCTAATCATCATATATCATCGATTTACAAGGAGATTATATTTATGAAAAAAGATAAGAAAAATGAAGAAATTATCGACTCATACGATTATCTGACAAATGCCGCCTCTACCACAGATTGTACAGGACTGATGCCGACACCTGCATATACGCCGGAACAACGAGAAGCATACGATGCAATTTATCATTTTAAAGCAACCCCACTCAATGCGGAACACGAGGAAGATTAAAACAGCGCGAACCTTTTCATCTTTTCTTCATATAGTATTAGGAAAAAGACATTACATGGAGGAATTATGAAAAAACGTATTCTAACGTTGGTTCTCATCACAGTTCTGGTTGTTACCTCTTTGCTTGCCTGTTCAAAAGATGAACCAAAAGAGCCGGGTATGACCAAAGTTGTGCTTAGCGAGGTTGCTCATTCAATCTTCTATGCACCTATGTACGTTGCAATTGAAGAAGGCTACTTTGCAAAGGAAGGCATTGACCTAGAACTTGTCACCGCATTTGGTGCCGATAAAGTAATGACTGCTGTGCTCTCCGGAGAAGCGGATATTGGATTCATGGGGTCTGAATCTTCCATTTACACCTACAACGAAGGGGCTACAGATTATGTGGTGAATTTTGCACAGCTCACACAACGTGCCGGTAACTTTCTCGTTGCACGCGAAGAAATAGCAGATTTTAAATGGGAAGACTTAAAAGGAACAAATGTACTTGGCGGCCGAAAAGGCGGTATGCCACAAATGGTATTTGAGTATATCTTGAAGCAAAATAACATTGATCCTGACGCAGACCTTGAGATTAATCAAAGCATCGACTTCGGCTCTACTGCCGCAGCTTTTTCCGAAGGTCAGGGAGACTATACAGTGGAATTTGAACCGCATGCCACTTCGTTGGAAGAAGCCGGCAAGGGCTATGTGGTTGCTTCTCTCGGCGAAGACAGCGGCTATGTACCTTACACTGCATTTTGCGCAAAAGGAAGCTATATAGAGAAAAATTCAGAAATCATTCAAAGCTTCACTAATGCACTTCAAAAGGGTATGGATTACGTGCAGGCACACTCTCCGGAAGAGATTGCAGAGATTATTGCACCTCAATTTGCTGAAACAGATGTGAAAACCATTACAACAATTATAAAACGTTACTACGACCAAGAGACATGGAAATCTGACCTTGTATTTGAAAAAGATAGTTTCGAACTATTACAGGATATCTTAGATATGGCAGGTGAACTTTCTAAGCGTGCACCATATGATGATTTGGTAAATACTGAGTATGCTTTAAAGGCAGTGGAATAATTTGAGAAAGGTGTTGCTTTTTACCAAAAAATTCTAAAAAAACCTAGTTTTTTATTTCATTCTAACAATTGACATTGCTACTTGATTATGCTACTCTGTTAAAGAATTAACTATTCAGAAGTTACAAGCTAATAATGGAGGACAAAAACATGAGTAAAGGTACAGTAAAGTGGTTCAATAACCAAAAAGGTTACGGATTCATTTCTGATGAAGCTGGTAATGACGTATTCGTTCACTACACAGGCTTGAACATGGAAGGCTACAAGACATTAGAAGAAGGTCAGGCAGTTGAATATGACGTAACAGAGGGTGAAAAAGGACCACAGGCAGTCAACGTAGTTAAACTTTAATCCGAATTTGTATGTGCCTTTTATGATGTTATTTTATATAAAAAGCATTGATGGAATGAGATTAAAATCTAGCGCTAGCTGAGACAAGGGATACGGTGTGAATCGTATCCCTTTTTATTATCATATTTCAAAAACCTTGTCATATTTTGTCGTTTCGTGTATAATGAAAAAAGTTATGAATTTTTTATAATTTTTTTATAATATTTATATAGTTAGACACGGAGGTACGATATGTTTAACAAAAGACCTGATGGTCGTCGCATACGCAACATTGAACCAATGCAACTCATCACATCCTATGTTATGACAAGAAGATTCGACGCAATGAATATGTATGAGGATACATTTGCATGCGAAGCATGGGATGAATATATAAAAGAAAAAGAAGCGGAAGGCATCAAGCTCGGATATATGCATATCTTTATTGCCGGAATTGTTCGCTTATTAGCAATCCGCCCCAGACTCAACCGATTCGTTATGCTTGGAAAGGTATATGCAAGACCGAAGATATGGGTAAGCTTCGTAGTACATCCTTCACTAGAACTCAATAGCGAAGGAACTACCATTAAACTTGCCTTTGAAGGAACTGAAACAATCTTAGAAATCGCAGAGAAAATAAACGAAGCCATCCAAAAAGAGACAACCAATCGCGTTGGTGAAAATGGCACAGATAAATTGGCACGTGTACTTACCATGATTCCAAGTCCGATACTTCGTTTTGTGGTAAATACTCTGATGTGGATGGATAAACACAACATGTTGCCGAAGTTCATCATTGATCTCAGCCCATTCCACACATCATTCTTCGTAACGAACCTGAAATCACTCGGTATTAACCATGTGTTCCATCATACATACGAATTCGGAACAACTGGTCTTTTCTTTGCAATAGGAAAAGAAAAAACAATTCCGGTCATGAAAAAAGGTGAGGTTGTAGAAGAAAAACACATGCCGTTTAGTTTAGTATCTGACGAGCGTTTCTGTGATGGTCTCTACTTTGCTCTCGCACTTCGTGAGTTCCGTAAAATGATGCGTAATCTAAAAGCATTAGAAACACCTCTAGAAAGGAAAATTGAAGACGATAAATAAAAACAAGACTTAGTTGGTGAATGACATTCCCAATTAAGTCTTTCTTGTTGCTTATAATTCATCAATTTGCCAATCAATCGGCTCTACCCCATTCGCTTCTAAGAAGCGGTTCGCCTGACTAAATGGTTTGCTTCCAAAAAATCCACGATAAGAAGACAACGGACTCGGATGAGGCGCCTCTAATATCAAATGTTTGGGATTATTTAACATCGACTTTTTCATCTGCGCCGGTCTTCCCCACAGAATAAACACAATCGGTCTGTCCTGTGCATTCAGCACTTTAATAGCCGCATCCGTAAATTCCTCCCAACCGATACCTCGATGGGAGTTTGCCTGATGCGCACGCACAGTGAGCACCGTATTCAGTAATAGCACACCCTGCTTTGCCCATTTTTCCAGATAACCGTGACTTGGAATTGTACAGCCTAGATCATCATGTAGTTCCTTGTAAATATTTACAAGTGACGGTGGTATCTCCACACTCGGCTTTACAGAGAAACAAAGCCCATGTGCCTGATTCTCTCCATGATATGGATCTTGTCCGAAGATAACCACCTTGACATCCTTAAGAGGTGTCAAATGAAATGCGTTAAACACATCATCTGCCGGCGGAAATATCCGATATGTACGATACTCCTCATTCACCTTCGTAAATAACTTTTTATAATATTCTTGTCCGAATTCACCTTTCAGTGCTTCCAACCAATCCCCGTTAATTGCCGGCATGGTATCCTCCTATAATCTGACAGACACACCCTTGTCTCTCAGATATTCCTTTACTTCTTTAATCTCTAGTTCTTTAAAATGAAACAGCGAAGCAACCAGTGCGGCATCCGCCTTTCCCTCTGTAAATGCATCATAAAAATGCTCTAGCGTTCCGGCACCTCCTGATGCAATCACCGGGATAGATACACTCTCTGAAATCGTTCTGGTCAGTTCCAAATCATATCCTGCTTTGGTTCCATCACAATCCATGCTGGTAAGCAGAATCTCGCCCGCTCCAAGTTCTTCTACTTTCTTTGCCCACTCTACTGCATCGATTCCAACATCAATGCGGCCTCCGTTTTTATAAATGTTCCAACCACTTCCATCTGCACGTCTCTTAGCATCAATAGCAACCACCACGCACTGACTTCCAAACTTGTCCGCCGCCTCGCGAATCAGTTCCGGACGATTAATTGCTGCAGAGTTTACCGATATCTTATCTGCACCCTCTCTAAGAAGTGCTTTGAAATCATCTACTGTGCGGATTCCGCCACCAACTGTAAACGGAATAAATACATTCTTTGCCACCTCTCGCACCATATCGACAACCGTCTCTCTGGCATCCGAGGAAGCCGTAATATCCAAAAATACAATCTCGTCTGCACCTGCTTCATCATAAGCTTTGGCAATAGCTACCGGGTCTCCTGCATCCACAAGATTGACAAAATTCACACCCTTTACTACACGTCCGCCATGTACATCCAGACAAGGAATAATTCGTTTCGTAAACATGCCTTTTCCTCCAAGTTATAATTCCACAAAATTTTTCAAAATCTGAAGGCCCACATCGCTGCTTTTCTCCGGGTGGAACTGGCAGGCAAATACATTGTCCTTCTCCACTGACGCGTGAATATCCACGCTGTAATTCGTAGTTGCCTTTACAATCTCTTCGTCCTCTGCCTTCAGATAATAAGAATGCACAAAGTAAACATAATCATTTTCCTTCAGTCCTTGAAACAGTCTTCCGTTGTTCTGCAAATGCAGGGAGTTCCATCCCATGTGTGGAATCTTTAGTCCCTCTGCATCCGGAATACGAAGAATCTCGCCCTTTAAGATGCCAAGCCCTGTTGCTTGCGGAGACTCATCGCTTCGCTCAAACAAAAGCTGAAGTCCAAGACAGATCCCAAGAAACGGCGTCCCTTTATCGACTACCTGATGAATCACCTCATCCAGTCCATATTTTTTTAGATTGTTCATTGCATCGCCAAAAGAGCCAACTCCCGGCAGAATCACCTTGTCTGCATTTAGCATAACCTGTGGGTCCTTTGTAATCACCACATCAGCCCCTAATTTTTGCAATGCCTTTTCTACACTTTTTATATTTCCCGCATCATAATCAATCATCGCTATCATGTATGCAAGCCTCCTTATTTCATGTCAAGTTCAAACCAAAAAGCGACTCCGTTTTCATAATTCTCCACACCATACTCCTGATGGAAGGATTCCATAATCGCCCGAACAATCGAAAGTCCTATACCATGTCCACCATACTCTCTTGTGCGCGCCTTGTCAACCTTATAGAACTTATTCCATATCTGTTCTTTATCTTCCTGAGGTATCTGAGAACCTGTATTGAACACAGACACTCGTACCTTCTCTTCATCCTGACGCACGGTCAATCGAATATCGATAATTCGCTCGTTATCCAAATGGTTGAGTGCATTACTTAGATAATTGCGCACAACCTGCTCAACCTTGAATTCATCTGCCCAGACATAGACCGGCTGTTCTGCCCGGAACCTTACATCTGCTTGTTTTTGTCCAATCAGAATCTCAATACTCTGTAAAACGCCTTGAATCAATTCTACAATATCCAAACGCTCGAAGGCAACCTCTTCTTCACCAAATTCCAACTGGTTCAGCGTCAGGAGATTCTTCACAAGTTGATTCATCTTACTCGCTTCGTCCATAATGACTTCGCAGTAAAATGCACGGCTCTCGGGATCATCGGAAATGCCTTCCTTAAGGCCTTCTGCGTATCCTTGTATCAGCGCAATCGGAGTTTTTAGCTCATGCGATACATTTCCGATAAATTCGGTACGCATACTGTCTATCTTCTCCTTTTTCTCAATATCCTTCTGCAATTCATAGTTCGCATTCTTCAATTCCGATACAGTCTTCTCCAACTTCTCAGACATAGTGTTAAAGTTCTCGCCCAGGACACCAATCTCATTTGTGCCACCACTCCTATATTTCGCCTCAAAATCCAAGTTCGCCATACGCTCAGAAAGCTCTGTGAGTTCTAAAATCGGATTCGTGATCTTCCTCGTAAAGAACCATACGAAGATGCTTCCGATTGCGCCAATTACCAACGTAATATTAATTAAGAACTTGTTGGAAATGGTGGCACTCTCACGAATACTTTCGAGCGGGCTTCTGAGAATAAATGCATTTCCTGTAGACAGATATCCCCACATCTCAATATATTCGCCACCTCCAACAACATCCTCGGCACTGCGAATTTCGTAGTTTAATGTGGATTTCAATAATTTTCCTCTCCCTTGATTCTGATTTACCAGATATCCCATTAGCTGCGTAACCATCTCTCTCGTCCGCATCTCATTCGTTGTAGCCGTCAAAAAACTTTTATTGTCATCATTGACAACTACCAGGGAAACATTTCCAACCTCTACAAGTTCATTCAGTCGATCTACAAACCTTTCCGATGTCAACTCACCGGCTGTGGAAGCCGTATCGAGTGCATTGTATACGCTAATCAGTGTCGTCTGCTTATTGCGCACGTAGAAGTTTTCTAAAAACCAGGTGTTAATCAAAATCGAAACTAAGAGTACACATCCCACCAATGCAATAAAGATGGTGGCTATCTGCCTTCTAATTGATTTTTTCATTCTTCCACCTCAAACTTATATCCCATTCCCCAAATGGTTTTAATATAATTGCCTTTTTCACCCATTTTGCTGCGAAGCTTCTTCACATGCGTGTCAATCGTTCTTGCATCGCCAAAATAGTCATAATTCCAAACGTGATTCAAAATCTTTTCTCTTGAAAGAGCCATCTTCTGATTTTCGAGAAAATATGCCAAAAGTTCAAATTCTTTGACACTCAAATCAATCGCTGTTCCGTCAATAGTCACAATATGCGCTGCCTTATCCATAACGATTCCGCCTGCATTGACTGCCGCCTCTTCTGCTGCATTTCTCGCGCGCTTCAGTAACGCTCCTACTCTCGCAACAAGAATCTTCGGGCTAAATGGTTTTGCCACATATTCGTCTACGCCGAGTTCGAAGCCTTTGAGCTCATTCTGCTCCTCTGTTCTCGCAGTCAACATCATAATCGGAACCTTCGAGTGCTCTCGAACTTCCCTTAGCACCTGCCATCCGTCCATACGCGGCATCATGACATCTAAGATAATCAGGCTGATATCCTTCTCTGAATAAAATTGGTCCATTGCCTCCACACCGTCAGCCGCCTCCAGAATCTGATAGCCTTCTCTCTCTAAAAAATCACGAATCAGTTTTCGCATTCTGCTCTCGTCATCTACTATTAAAATCTTAATCTTTTCCATAAATCGCACCTCTTACAATCTCTACTGGTATATTAGCAGAGATTTATGTCGAAACTGTGTTTCCATTATACTAATTTTTACCACAAAAAAAAAGTGCAATAACGAACTATTGCACTTTTTCCCAAAAATATTTATTGTATCTTCTCCATCGCTTCTTCGACACTCATTCCTCCCGCAATGGCATCTTTACGTTTTGCATTGATTTCCTGAATCTCTTTCATTCTTGCACCGGTCAGTTTATAACCTTTCATTGCCCACAAGGTTGCAATCCATGCCACCATCGGAACAATACAGAACAAGATAATGACTACACCTTTCATACCCGGTACATATGCAACGTCTGCATCCGGAAGTTCCTTGGTGAAACCGATAAATCCAACAACCACACCTACAATTGCAGTACCTAATGAAGATACTAACTTATCTACCAGACTAAACAGTGTACCCATGATACCCGGCACATATTTTCCGCTTCGCCATGTCTCATAGTCAGAACAATCGGCAACCATCGGAATTGGCATATCTGCCGTCGCATAGTATGCACCGTATCCGATTCCGAAGAACAGGATAAATGCAATTGTGTATAAATTAATCGTCAGTTTACCGCCACTCATCAGTGAGAGTGTGAACTGCGGAGCTCCGCCTTGCCACAACAGAAGCAATGCAAGTACACCCACATACATGAAGAGTGCTACTTTTACATAGGTCATCAGAGATGTCTTTTGTCCGTGCTTCTGTGAAGTACGAACTGTCAGCAAGAAGAATGGTGCTGAGAACACATATCCGACAATCATCATCGGCAGATATAGTCCGTCATAGTTTCCCATTAAGCCACCATAT
This sequence comes from Faecalimonas sp., assembly GCA_045577115.1. Classification (GTDB taxonomy): domain Bacteria; phylum Bacillota; class Clostridia; order Lachnospirales; family Lachnospiraceae; genus Faecalimonas. Next base: position 11,394 of record JAZNHX010000170.1, read on the forward strand.
AGCATACACAGTACCGGCATACCGGTCGCAATTGAGAACGCTAATTTACATCCCGCACCGGCAACCATCAAACGCTGCAATTCTTTGTTGTCTTTTAAGATTGCCACATACTCTGATATCTTTACCTTTTCCTGTTTACCACCGATACCCCAGTATTCCGGTCTGTCTTTTTCAGCAATACCGATTACTGCCAAAATTGTCATGATAAAGGAGATAATAATACAGAGCGGAATCATGAAATCATAGAATCCAGTGCTATTATATCCGCCAAGACTCTTTTGTAAAATCGGTGCGAGGAACTGTACAAGTCCCATACCAATGAGGCTGGCAACCGTATTAAATACCGTAAACAGAGGTCTCTGGTTCGGATCGTTTGTCAGACATGTTTGTCCGGAACGCGTACATGCTGTCTGGAATGTATATCCGATGACATAGAGCGCATAGAACAGAATGAAGAGAACCATCTTCACTGCTGTCATGTCTTCCGGAATCAAACGTGTACCGAAATACAATAGGATTGCACTGACAATCATAATCAGATTGCCGAGAATCATAAACGGCCTAAATTTACCAAAACGAGTTGCCGTCTTGTCAATCAGTGCACCGATAATCGGGTCGGTTACTGCGTCAAAAAGACGCATAAATGTAACCATTGATGTTGCAAATGCAACTAACAACCCAAGTACACCACTTGCATAGTATGCGATAAAGTTCAGTGTCAAAATGTAATACACATTTGTCGCACCGTTATTCATCGGGAACAGAACCAGTTGATATAGTTTCGCACGGTTTGTTCCCTGCTTTGTCACTACATTTTCATTTCCCATGTAATATACCTTCTTACTGCCTATTCTTTGTTCTTCAAAGATTTCTTGAATTCTTTATAGTTTGTGTAAGCTTCTGTCTTTTTAAACTTACGAATCTTGATAATCCACATCACAAGCGACACTACAAAGAGTGCACTAAGGAGAATTGCTGCTGTCCTACAGGTTCCGATAATGCTCGGCTGTACTGCCTTAATTGTCGTATCTGCTCCTATTCCGTTCATTGCCTGTGAGTTTGCAATTGCATATAAGTTGTGGTGGCAAGCTTCTCTCATAGCTGTAACTGCTACAGGGTCTTCTGCATATCCTGCCAATCCATTTTTACCTGTAATCATAAATGCAAGCATAGAATCGTATGTGGTTGTTCCACCCATCACACCATCAATACCATTTACCATAGAATTGAGTACGTTGTCAGTAATCTGCAGACCATTACAGTTCCATTCGCCGTTCATAACGCCTTTTACAAGACCTTCGTTAGCGCCTGACCATCTTGTACCCCAACGTGTATAAGCCATCATAACGCCGTTGCCGCCTGCCTGTGACTCTTCCAATGCACCTTGGAATGCTCTTAAGTAAATTTCACGTGCAGACTGTTCATTTAACCATACTCCCAGACCGATTCTGTCTTGTTCACAGTCATTTAATGCGAAGTGCTTCATCACAACGCGAACACCTTTTTTCTCGATACCCTGTACTTCATATCTTCCGATTTCAGATGAAAGGAAGCCATCTTCTGAATAGTATTCGAAGTTACGTCCGCTGTATGGAGCTCTGTGGATATTTGCACCAGGTCCATAAAGGAAGGTTACCTCTGCATCCAAACAGTCATTTCCTACGATATTACCGATTGCTTCAACTAACTCTTTGTTAAATGTAGCTGCGAGTACATCTTCTGATGTAAGGGCAGTTGTCTGAACGCCAAGTTGGCTACCAAACAATGCTACTGTTAAGCCCTGAGGACCATTTTCATCACGAGTACCAGGAGCCTGTACAGATAATACCGGCATTGTCCAATGGAAGGAATCTCCAATTAGAGAAACCATCTCATCAAATGTAAGTTGGTCTAACAGTTCGTCCCACTTCGGATCGTCGTATTCAAGACCAATCATGTCATAAAGTTTCAAGCCGTTATCAGCACCGAGTGTCGGCATCTCTGCTTTCGCATCCGCATCTGTAGCGTATTGTTGATCCTGAAGTGCCTTCACTAAATAGTCGTTAAGTTTTATCTTTACAGTCTTCTCAAGGCTTGGCATTGTGCCTTCCCAGTCGTTACGTGTTAAGTAAGTAACCTTCTGTCCTACGTCTTCATTCATGTTCGGGTCTGAAGAATTGAACTGATTCTTAATCTCTGTTCCTGCATCGCTTGTAGCATATGTTGTTTTATCCAATTCCGGATTGTTCCATGTTGCTACTAAAGAAGCATTTCCTGCTGCATCCATACGACCTTCTGTGCTGTCTGTTGTATAGCCTTTTGCAGCCAATACGTTGTTCGCTGCATTGTGCGCATCTGTAGCTGCTGTGAAGTAGTAATCACCTGCATCTAAAATATATGTGCCTGCGCCATATGCATCATAGCTTGCTACATAGTCGCCATCTACTTCGATAGTAAGTTCTTCTGAAGCACCCGGCTCTAAGATATCTGTTTTATCAAAGCCAACCAATGATACAGAAGCTTTTTCTACTTTGTTGTCAATGTCATATTGTGTGTATGGGCTGGAAACGTAGATTTGAACAGTTTCCTTACCTGCTACTTCACCTTTGTTTGTTACAGTAACTTTGATAGTATATGTTGTTTTTTCTGCATCATATTCTAATGACATGTCGCTGTATTCGAACTCTGTATAGCTGAGACCATATCCGAATGGGAATGCAACATCGTCGGCATACGCGTACTCACCGGCATTGCCTTTGCCCATTACATAGTCTTCATAGCGTGTCTCATAATATTTGTATCCCACATAGATACCTTCCTGATAAAGCATGTATGTGTCTGCATGACCAGGAATCGCGCTTGTGTCCCCATCATATACGATAGGTGTAAAGTTCTGCATTACAGGGCTTGAATAGTTGTCATAGCAGTACGTATCCGGAAGACTTCCTGAAGGATTTACCTTACCACTTAAAATCTCAGCCACTGCGTTAAGACCCGTCTGTCCTACTCCGCCAATCCAGAGTGTAGCGTCTACGCCGTACTCGTTATTCTTTAAGAAATCAACCTGAAGTGCGTTTGATGTATTGATAAGTACAATTACCTTCTTAACTTTTCCGTCATCCTTCATTTTCTTGATTCCGGCCAACATGTCTTTTTCATCTTGACTTAATGCAAGGTAATTATAATTCATCTTTTCATTGTTCGTACCATTTTCTAATGTGTTGTCAAGATAAGCATCCGCACCTTCACCACCGATACGTGACAATACAACAATCGCTGCATCACCATAATCTTCTACAGACGCTAATACGTCTTTGGTGTAAACCTTCCACGGAGCCTCTACAATCTCTGCAGTACCATATCCTCCGCTTCCTTGCGAATCCTGTGCTGTAGCACCTGCGTCTTCACGGGTATATTTTGCTGCATCACCTGTTAAATAAAAATCCCATAAAGTTTTATTTACTGCAAATCCTTCTTTTTCCAATGCAGTTTTTAAATCATCACATTTTGTCGTATCTACATTCGCTGAACCTGTACCGCCATATACGATATTTACAGATGATGTAGAGAATAAGCTAACCTTTGCTTTTGCCGCAAGCGGAAGTGCAGCGTTCTCATTCATAAGAAGAGAAGCACCTTCTGCTTCCACCTGTTTTACAAGTTCTGCTCCTTTTTTTGTTCTCTCCTCTTCTGTCTTAAAGTCACCTTCGTAATAAATCGCTTCCGAATCTGCGTTTTCCAGTTCCCAGAATGTTCCTCCTGCAAATAATGCCATAGTGTTATCAAACATGGTTACCACTACCGTTGCAATAATTAAGATTACTGCAAGTGGAGCGCTAAGTAATGTGAGAAACTTCCATGGTCTTCTCGCTCTTCTGCGAGCTTTTTTGAAAGCCTTTTTCTGAGCTTTCTTTTCTTGTTTTGTTACTTCCATTGTTTTGCTTCCTTTCTTTTTATTCAGCTACATCCAGTTGGAGCTGTCGCCTTTTTTCAGTTTGTACTCTGGTCTCGCCTTATCCGTTTTGTAAATCACAGCACTGTCCTTGAACTCTCCGGCACGCACTTCTATCCGGTTCGTTTCTTCCATTGGGAGTTTGAATTTGAAAACATGCTCTCCGCTCTTTGTTGCCACATGTTTTCCATTATTGTAAAGTGATACTTCCTTCTGGTTGGAGTACACTGTAATTTCTGTTATCTTTTCGGTACGATACTCGTATCGTTTGCCTGCCATATATACAAATGGCTTATCTGTCCAGTATGCTTTGTAAAGATAGAACACATCCTTTTTCATCTTTCTGTTAAATGTAATCATACCCTTGTGATTCATACCCGGCTCGCCGCCCTGATTTCTCGCATCTGCCGCAAAATCAAACATGTTCCAATAATAATGTGCCCACATGTATGGATGGCGTTTGAAGAATTCCAGCATAAACTCATGATACTTATTCTGATATTCTTCACTATTGTCACCACGTTTCGGCTTTGCGCTGTGAAGATTCGGCATACCTTCTGCTCCGTATTCGGAATAGCAAAGAGGTCTGTTCGGATATAACAAATGCCAGAACCACACCCACACATCATTGAGCCACAAGAACGGCGTATACCATCCGAGATATAAGTTCCATCCAACCAAATCCGTAATGTGTGCCACGCGGTTAAAGTGGATACACATTGCGAAGCAGGCAAGTGTCGTCGGTCTTGTCGGGTCCATCTCTTTCACAAGCTTCTGCAATGCACGATGGTTGTCAAGCATATCCTTTTTGTGTCTTCTTCCCGAAATTGTAATTTCATTGGAGATGCCCCAAACTACGATACTCGGATGATTATAGTTCTGTATAATCAATTCCTTCATCTGGGAAAATGTATTCTCGCGACCTTTCGGCATATGTTCTGAGATATATGGAATCTCTGCCCAGACAATCATACCGACCTTGTCACACAAATCATAGAAATATTGGTCATGCTGGTAATGTGCCAGACGAATCGTATTCGCGCCAACTTCGCGTATCAACTCCATATCTCTATCGTGGTGCTCTGTTGTAATTGCATTGCCTAAGTTTTTAAAATCCTGATGACGCGATACACCATGTAATGGATATGGTCTTCCATTTAAATGGAATCCATCTTCCGGTCTGAATTCAAAGGTACGCACACCACAGTTGCATGTAATCTCGTCCACTTCCTTGCCGGATTTGAACATTGTTGCCTTTATCTGATACAAATATGGGTCATCAAGTCCATCCCACAAATGCACCTTTGGAACATGAAGTGTTACTTCAGCGCCTTCCTCTTCTGCAACCACATTTCCCTCTGCATCCAAAAGTTCTACTACTACCCTCACGTCTGAAACTTTTGCTTGTTTATTAACAAATGTAGTCACATTAATATCAGCGTCTTTTCCGTGAACCTCCGTGGTATACTTGAGCCCCGGTCCACCATAGTAATCCAAATCAAAGTGTTCCTTCTTCACAATCAAGAATTCTACATCTCTGTAAATTCCGCCATAGAAGGTGAAGTCTGCTTTCTGTGGATATACACGGTCATTCGCACTGTTGTCCACTTCCACCACAATCTGATTCTCATCTTCTAATTCATCCGTCACATCCACGCGGAAAGTAGAATAACCGCCATGATGTTCCTTTACTTCTCTCTCGTTCAAAATTACTTTTGCACTCGCATTCACCCCATGGAACTGCAGGTAAACACGTTCCGTCTCTTCATCGAACTGTGGTTTCGCAAATGTATTATCATAGACACATGTGCCTCTGTAATAGTCATTGCCTCCATCTTGTCCGTCTTTTCCATTCCATGTATGAGGTAAGCTTACAGCCTGTCTGTTGCCATTTCGGTCTGTAAAACTCCAGCCTTGCATTAATTTCTCAATTCTTCTCATACTTGTTTCCTTTCCAATTTCTTCTAACATAATGTTATTGTTTATATTTTAACATAACTTAAACATTTTTTCTTTATTTTTATGAAAATAATATATTGGATTTCTCTACCAATCTATAGATATTCTTGTTGTTCTACTTCTCCCGCTGATTGGAGATGTTTACGGTGCATGTTGTGCTTTTTCGCTTTTACACCGTAGTGAATTAACTTATGTTTTGCTTGTTACGGTGCGTATGGCATTTCTATTCTTGGGCACCGTAAAGATTTTGCATGAAATTTTCATGTTACGGTGTTTGTTAAAGAAATTAAAATACATACCGTAAATTTCCGATAATAATAAAGAAAATTTGTTCGTACCTACGGTGAAGTTTCATATTTTGTTGCAATACACCGTAATGCCAGAAACAGACATTATCGTCACTACGGTGCTAATGTGTAAAACAACAACTTCCACCGTAATCCAATAAAAATCGAGTTCAAAATCGAGTCAGTTTCCATCAAAAAAAGAACAGAGAGCATATCAAATATACTCTCTGTTCTCAAGTGGACCTGAGGGGAATCGAACCCCTGTCCGAAAGCCCATTCATCAAGGCATCTCCCATCACAGTCATTATTTTGACATTCCCTCCATCATCCGCCTAATGACAGGCTGATGACTTTAGTAGCTTCATAAGTTCTTCCATCCCCTCAAAGCTTTGGAGACGAAGTGCCTCACCTCGTTGAAGCCGGTGACTTAGGCAGTGAGCGACCTAAGGCCGACTGCTGCTACTAGGCAGCGTATGCTAACTTATCGTTTGCGTTTAATTTTAAAGTACGGATTGTTACGCGGTCCCGTCCCGCGGATGGCTTCCTCAACTTCAAAACCCCCGTCGAAACCAGTACAAGCCCTAATATCACATGTCTGGTTCGCAAACGCATTTGTATTATATATGAGCCAAAGTATAATGTCAAGATAAATACCTCGACATTATACTGCAAGTATAAAAGCAATTAATACCACATTGCCAACACTTACTACTTACGCTTCACTGCATTGAGTGCAACATAAATACCTATAAGCACCACAACGCTCACACCCAGTATCCAGTACATCGCCGGTACCCCTACTTTTTCGTCAAAGAAATACACATTGCAGTCAATCACATCTCGCAGAACCTCAATTACCTCACTCGGATATCCGTCTGCTTCAAGTCCTTCAAACACACCGCGAAGTGCGTGATTGCGAAGAAGCGAGGTCGCATACGTTCCCGGTAGGAACGACAATGCTTTTTGAAGTCCCTCACTAAACTGCGAAATCGGCATGTAGGCTCCACAGATAAATCCGTACATGGAACTCACAATACTTCCAACCGCAGATATCTGTCCCTGTGTCGACAAAAAGAAGTTAATAATTGATGAAAGTGCCACACCGAACATGACTAACAAAAATACATCTAATACCAATAATGCTACATCATTTCCTGATAAATACCAGCCTACTTTTCCAAGGTATAAAAGCCCTGCACCTGTGGCAATCAGACAAATGATCAGCGTTGATACCAAAGTTGCCACATAGTAGCCAAGTGCCAATGTAGTCCCTTTCACCGGCGTCACCATAAAATCTTTTCGAGCACCTGTTACCTTATCCTGTACCATCAACATATTCGAACAGAAAGCCACTGTCACACAACAAACTGCCAAAAGTGACGAAAGAAGTTGTCCACCTACTGCCGCATCTAACAGTTTGCCCGGTATCTCCATCCCTTGTGGAAATGCCATTTCAAAACTGTCACGATATACATTTCCAAGAAACGTAGTATATAATACCAGCAAAATCAATGGCGTAATCAGTGATGTAAAAAACAAGCCTTTGTCTTTAAAAAACATCTTGATATTACGTTTGATTAACATTCCTAATCCCATCATTTCTCTGCACCTCCTGTCAGTTTCTTTCCTGTCACGGCAAGGAACACATCATCCATCTTGCCCTTTGTAATTTCATAATCCGCAAACATATCTGAATGTGCAATGATTAGCTGCGTAGCCTCTGCCGTATTTGCAACCGATACACGGTACGCATCACGAATGGCCTCATATGGTTTCTCCAGAGACTTCACCTGCTCCCCACTGATTCCATATATCGTGATAAAATCACCTGTATATGTGTTTTTGAGTTCCAGCGGTGTCGCTTCCGCTACAATCTTTCCTGCATCCAAAATCACGACATAGTCCGCCTCCGCAGCCTCCTCCATATAATGTGTTGTGAGGAACACGGTCATATTTTCCTTCTTTCGAAGTTCCGAGATGACAGACCACAATAATTTTCTGGTCTGAGGGTCAAGTCCTGTGGTCGGCTCATCGAGAATCAAGATTTTTGGTCTGTGAAGCAATGCTCTCGCAATGTCAATTCTTCTTCTCTGACCACCGGATAATTTCCCTACGATTCGTTTTAACAAATTCTCGAAGTCAAGCAGTTTTGTAAGTTCAACCAATCGGTCTTCAAATGCTTTTCCTTTGATTCCATAGAGTGCTGCTCTGCTCTCCAGATTATCTCTTACAGACAACGACTTATCCAGCACTGTGTCCTGAAATACAACTCCAAGTTCTCGCTTTACCTGTTCCGAGTGATCGTCTAAAGTATTGCCGTCGATGATAACCGTTCCGGCATCCTTTCGCAGTTGTCCACAGATAATAGATATAGTCGTAGATTTACCTGCACCGTTCACTCCAAGAAATGCAAAAAGTTCACCTTCTTTGACACGGAAGCTAATGTCCTGCACTGCTTTGACATCACCAAAACTTTTACTCAAATGTTCTATTTCTATAATATTTCGCATCGTTTATTCCTCCTTCGATAGATATCTCGCTCTGATTCCCTGATACGCATTCGTTACTAGTTCACTGATTGCCTCCCACTCCAGTGGCAGATAAGATGTTGCAAGCAAACTCGCAATCCCGTGCACACAAATCCACATTTCCAAATGAAATTGATTCGCTTTCTCATAAGATAGCCCCAACGCTTTCTGCGTCATCGCAATACTCATACGGGTGCTCTCATCAAACTCATCCGCAATCTTCTCCTTGGAACGGTCCCTCATGAAAAGCAGTTTGAACAGTTCTTTCTCTTCCTTTGCAAATCGAATATACCCCATTCCAGTTGCCTTATATGGCGGATATTGATTACTCTCCGTCTCGCGCTTCAAAAAATTCATATATAGATTGTACGCATGATTCATGACATCCTGTTTTAATTCATCCATAGACCCATAGTTTGAGAAAATAGGCTGCGTAGAGCATCCCATGTGTGCTGCAATTGCACGTGCATTCAGAACATCTACACCCTTTTCCCGCACCATTTCAATCGATGCTGTAATGATATCTTCTTTCGTAACTTTTACTGTCGGTGGCATAATTGACTCCTTGTTTCACAAATAACACTCGTTATATATCATGCGTTATTCTATCATTCTATTGTTATTTTGTCAACAAAAAAACCATTGCATTGACAAGTAACCAACCTGCCAATACAATGGCTTAACATAACTCTTTAATGAATAGGAATGCTATCCATATATAAAGCGTCCTTACATATATCTATGCGATTTCCCCAACACTGATTGCTATCGATAGAATCATCAATATCCCATGCAACATTTCCAAATTCATCAATAAAAACTGAATGAAATTTATTTTTGTCTTTTAAGACTGCAAAAACTCCCTCTATATTTTTTTGCATATTGTAGAGTCGTTCCTCATCATTATCAAAAGTCAAATACAAATTAAAATCATCATC
>JAZNHX010000171.1:0-3873 GCA_045577115.1 Faecalimonas sp.
CCAATTCCAAAGAAAATCACAAATACGACTCCCTTATTTCCTAATATCGGTGTGATAAAAGTTAGCACGATGAAAAGTATTTCTGCTCCGAAGTTTGTTATCATATCGGTCAAACGGTTTTCAGGATATGCCAGAGGATTATCTGATTTTTGCATCAGCTTGTTCATCATAAACTGGAAACCATTTGGCCATGTCAGTTCTTCAAAAACATGAAATGGAAGAATAACTGTAAGCAGTCCCATCAATTTCTGCGGTACATCCCATGTTCCCCAATTGATGATCAGTACATTGAGCATTACGATCCCTAAAAAATAAGTTGCATGTAGCCACGGTTGTCCACACCACCAATCCAATATTGATTTCTTCATAATTTAGAAGCCTCCTTTGCAATAATCCAACACATGTTGTATGATTATATTATTCCATACATCACATATACCCATCAATCATCAATACAGAGGCGATTGTTGGATTAGTTATAAAGGAGGGTCTATGAAAAAGCAGCCGGAACGAACTGCCATGACTCGTGGTACATTGATAGACACATTCATTAAGCTTTCTGAAAATAAACCTATAAACAAAATTTCAGTATCTGAAATTTGCAATGTCGCAGGTTACAATCGCAGTACTTTTTATCAATACTTCACTGATACTCATCATTTGCTGTCTTGTATTGAAGACGATTTGCTGCTCTATATAAAAAACACTGTTATCAGCCAGATCGGCGAAAGACATCCAGAGAATTTATTTGTCGACCTTTTTATCGAAGTAAATACTGAGAAAAAAAATACACTCAAACTACTTTTAGACAAAAGCCTCAATAATGGATTTCCTACTAAACTAAAAGAGTCTCTTATCCCTCTATTTGCAGCTCAAATGAACTTATCTTTAGATGATGAACAAACGATTTATAAACTAGATTTTTATTTGTCCGGAATCATTTCTGTATTGTCTAGATGGGTTACTTCTGACACTCCCATGCCTCCAGAGAAATATGGGTTGATAGTGCAGCAACTTGTAGAAGGAATGAGAAAGTCAGAAATATTCCCATCACTATAGAAAAACCCCTCAGCGAGATCATCTGAGGGGTTTTAGCATTATAAATTATCTTCTACTCCACAAATTCAAATTTGTCTTCATTATATATCCTTATCGCTGCTATTTCTATGCCTTATCACTGATACATTTCGCAGGTACAAAAACTTTTTTTCTTTTCTTCGCAAAATCGGTTCATTTTCAAAATCGCATGTGCGCTCCTCCTTTTTCCTCGCGATTTCTCCAATTTCACCCCATTTTTCGTGCCTTTGAACGACCTCTGAGTACCTTTGTATACCTTTGAAACGCAATTCTCAAAATCGCCGAAACCGTTGAAAACACTGGAAACCATTGAAAATAAAAGAACCTGAGCTTTTCACTCAGGTTCAAATTTTTGGCGGAGGACATGGGACTCGAACAAGTTGAGTGTTCTGAAACCCGCACAGAAAGGAGGTTTCAGCCACGCCACAAAAAGTGTAATCAAAAGTGTAATCACTTTTTTAGTTGATCGTATAAATCTACAAGCAAAAACATATTGACAAATATCTATGTATTGCATATAATGACCCTGAAAACAGGAGGAAAAATATGAGTTACAAAGACGAAGTAAAATTAATAAAAGCATTGGCTGATGAAAATCGTCTCGCCATTATGGAAATGCTTCAGCATGAAGAAAAATGCGCATGTGTACTGTTGGAAGAACTGGATATTACTCAGCCAACATTGTCACATCATATGAAGATCCTCTGCGACAGTGGTCTGGTGGACAGCTGTAAAGACGGTAAATGGATGCATTACTCTCTTTCATTTGAGGGAAGCCAGAAGTTGCGTGCACTGACTGAAAAGTATACCGTAAGCGCAGACGAAGAAAAAACATACAGAAAATGTGAATACTGCGAAGATTAAGGTTATTAAGGTGACATCTTAGGTGTTGCCTTTTATAAAAAAACATATATAGACAGATATAAATGTATCGATGTTAAAAGGAGGTATTTATGGTTTGGGATTTCATTCAGGATCAGGTTTTGGGCATGAAATGGCTCAATGAATTTATCGGAACGTTATTGTCTGCTGCGGGAGTAAATATAACAGGAAAATTGGGCGGTAGTTTACAGTTCTTTATATATGACGTGGTTAAGATCACAATACTGCTGTGTTTTCTTATATTTATCATCAGTTACATTCAGAGTTACTTCCCTCCGGAACGGAGCAAACAGATACTTGGAAGATTTCATGGCATAGGAGCCAATTGCGTTGCAGCATTGCTGGGGACTGTAACACCATTCTGTTCCTGCTCTTCTATTCCGCTGTTTATAGGCTTTACTAGTGCAGGACTTCCACTGGGAGTTACATTCTCCTTCTTGATTTCATCACCTATGGTGGATTTAGGTTCCCTAGTAATACTGATGAGTATATTTGGCTGGAAGATAGCCGTAGTCTATGTGATCCTGGGGCTGATTGTAGCGGTTGCAGGCGGTACACTTATAGAGAAATTAAATATGGAGAGATATGTGGAAAGTTTCATCCTTACAGTTAGCAGCGTAGATATTGAATCTGCAGAGCTTACAAAAATGGAGCGATGCACATATGCCAAAGAGCAGACGATGGATACATTCAAAAAGGTGTTTCCTTATATCCTGATTGGGGTAGGAATTGGAGCGCTGATTCACAACTGGATTCCTCAGGAATGGATTTCTCAAGTGCTGGGTAGCGGCAATCCATTTGGCGTAGTCCTGGCAACACTGATCGGTGCACCGATGTATGCGGATATATTTGGGGTAATTCCAATCGCAGAAGCGTTGCTGTTCAAAGGAGCGTTACTGGGAAGTGTATTGTCTTTCATGATGGCGGTAACTACTCTGTCTCTGCCTTCATTGATAATGCTTTCCAAAGTAGTGAAATCCAAATTGCTGGCGTTGTTCATAGCAATATGTACAGCGGGTATCATCATCGCGGGGTATTTATTTAATATAATTCAAAGTTTTGTAGTATAGGAGGTACGAAATATGGCTTTATTCGGAAAGAAAAAGAATACGGAAAACGGTTGCTGTGGTGGTAATTGTAATGTGGAGACTATAGCAACTGCAGAAAATTTAAAAGCCACTGGGGCAAGAGTTAAAATACTGGGTGCAGGTTGTGCAAAATGTAATGAGCTGGAAGCTGCGACAAAGGCAGCTATGGAACAATTAGGAATCGAGGCTGAAATTGATCATATTACTGACTTTGTGCAAATTGCGTCTTATGGAGTAATGACAACTCCAGCCCTGGTCATCGATGGAAAAGTTGTTTCATTAGGCAAAGTACTTTCAGTTGATGAAGTTAAGAAACTGTTTTGAGTTAAAGGAGGCACAAAATGAGAATGTTAGCAGAATTTTTCCCGGAATTTGCAGAAAAGCTCGATGAGCTGGATGCGATGTATGAAGAAAAAAGACTAATAGATGAAAAGACCTATCAGTTTATATGCTTTGCGTTATCAATCAAAGGCCGTTCCAAACCATGTGTTCTAAAGCATTTCAAAGGTGCTCTGGAAGCAGGAGCTACAGTACAGGAATTGTCCTATATTTTAGCACTTACTATGCGTGAATCTGCAGGTGCAGATGATTGCTGGACGCATGATATCCTGGATGATTGGAAGGAAATAGTTGCGGGAAACATTCAATGTTCATGCCAGAAGTAGGTGGATATAAAATGAAAAACAAACTTTCGCAGAAAAACAAAAGAGATAGGTTAAAACCTATCTCTTTGTTTTATTGGCGGAGGACAACTCTCCGCACCGTAGTGCGTTGCTCCTACGCCGCATTGTCTACATTCGACAAGGCGGCTACGCTGTCCTGATTT
>JAZNHX010000172.1:0-5278 GCA_045577115.1 Faecalimonas sp.
CCCGTCTGCTCTGCAACATCCATATTTGTCGGAATTGTGGCAACGGAGGAACACGTGCCGAGAGATACTAACGCAGGCCTTGCGATGTGCTTGAACATCACTTTCACGGCGCCCTTTCCTCCTCCGATCCTTGAGAACAAAGGGAATGCTGTAAAGAAATAAACAACGCAGAGGGGATAGTAAATAAGCATCGCCCTTCCGTAAGATTCCGTGATCATGGAACCGTAATCGGCAACCAGTCCTGCAAAGATCGCGAAGAAAGCGATTGGTGCAAAATAGGTAACAATGTTAACAAGCTTAAGCATTACATTGGTAAGTCCGGTAAGAAATGTGGTGACTGGGCCATCGCCTTTTTCCACCGCGTTTGTGGCAAAGCCAAAGAGCAAAGAAAAAATAATCAGCGGAAGCATTGCTTTTCTGGAAAGAAGTCCGACAAAGTCATCCGCCGTAAAGAAGTTCACGATCAGATCTGAAAAGGGAGCCACTTCACCCATTTTCTCGGCTGGGATCGTGTTCCACGGGTGAAGGACCGGCGGGAACACTTTCATCAGAACAAACATGATAACCGCTGCAATGGTTCCCGTAATTACAAAAGTGGCAATCGTCGTTCCCAGAATTTTCCCCGCGCGTTTTTTGGATTTCATTCCGGCCACGGAGCTTGAAATGGAAGCAAACACAAGCGGCACCACGATGCAGAACATCATGTTGATGAATATTTTTCCAATCGGCGCAAGTGTCCCGGCAAATTCCGGCGCAAGCCATCCGGTAAGACCTCCAAGAACCATTGCCCCAAGCAGAACGCCAAGGAATACATAGTTTTTTACTACTGCTTTTTTTTGCATGTTACGACTGCCTCCATTGTATCTCTGCATTAACAAACCGACGCCAATGGTAATATCTTCCTCTGGCTGTATGCCACGCGTATCCTTTATCCCGTTTACCCGGTTCAGATTCTTTAAAATATTCCTTGAATGGTTCAGTTCTCACGCGATTCCTCCCCGCTGATATTTATGGTTTTGACACTTTACAATACGAACCAAATAAAAAGCAGGCCTCTATTTATTTTATTATAACACATCCGAATAGTTCATTATATTTTTATAAACCTTGCCGTTTTGTTGGGACAAATCTACAGAGAACAACCTATTCCGTTGTCATAACCTGGTGAGGTGAGGTATGGATATGACCACTTTTAACTATTTCTACAAAGGACAGGAGCAGGCATCTGCGAAGGCTTGGTGGTTAAGCCAGACATGCAGTACTTTGAAGGTACAGCATGGAAAAACATGAGAGGCCGCCGGCTAAAGGAAGTGCCAGAGTAAGATTATAAAACTCTGATCACTGCCTTTGCCGGCGGTCTATTTTTTTGTCCAAATATGCTGCAAAGCAATTGGTAGATACAAATAGTAAATAAAAAAATATGAAAGCCTGATTCTAGAGCAGGCCGAAGGATACATAAGCACTCAGACCGTTTTGAACGGGATATGTGTGAAGGTAACCTTTAGGTTTTGCATCCATTTTCAGGCTGCAGGAAGAGGTCCTTCCCACCGGGTGCCGGTATCCGGGCATCAGGCGGAAAGGACCAAACATGAAAACAATCTATTTAGTAAAGAAGGACCCGAAAGTGCAGGGAAACAAGGAAAACTGGATCATCATGAACAGCTATGAATTTGCCATGTTTATGAAGACGGAGGAAGGGAAGCAGAGAAGACAATACTTTGGAGAAATGGAGGCAGTGGATGCAGATGATTATAAAATCGTTATGGAATGTGATGAATCCGCTGCAAAAGAGATGAAGGTGGATAATAATCATTCCGCTTATCTTCGGAGAACAGAAGAGGAGATTGGATATAATGCGGCAACATAAGCGGAACGGAGTGGCTTGTAAGTATTGAGCCGTAAAGATTGAGCTTGAGGAGATTGTTGTGAGTAAAAATCAGCTATGCTATACTGTGTTCGTATCCGAAAACTGTTTTTCGAGGACGAGATCATGAATAATCAGAAGGATGTAATAAAAAAACTGAAATCAATATGTAATTCTTATTCAGATATATTGGGGCTGGTTATTTTATTTGGCTCTTATTCCAGAAATGAAGCAAATGGGAGATCTGATATTGATTTATACATAGAGCCGGTTAATGCTGATATGACAACTGCTAAGTTTGGAGCAAGTAAACGATATAAAGAGTTTAAATATGAATTGTATGATAGCTTTCCGGCAGAGTTTGATTTGCTAGCATATGGGGGTAAACGAGATTTGGCAAATATACGAAAAAGTCCGATCTGGAGCCAGATACAAAAGGATGGTGTTTTAATATATGACCAAAGAGCAAAAGCTTTATAAGTCCTTGATCAAAGCAGATTTAAGAATTGTAGATAACTACTGGAATGAAGAGGATAAGGCGCTCAGGCTGCAGGCTGCTTATCATATGCAGCAGGCCATTGAGAAAACCATTAAATTAAAGGCAGAAATCAGCGGGATCCATCTATGGGGACATGATATCGATGTTCTAATTAAGAAATGCGATGATGCAAAAATCGATATTGGAATTCCCAAAGTAATTCGAGAAAAAGCTGATATGTATACACATTGGGAGGCCGAGTGCAGATATTATCCAATCAAGGTTGTAAGAAAAGACAGTATTAAAAAAGCTTATGACATCGTTACGGTTTGGCTCGAAGAAGGAACAGAATGATATCAGTATTTGGTGCACCTTCTGGTGCCGCATTAAATCAACGGGAAAGTTCATTTTTCTTCCGCATATTCAGGACATAGCGCTTGTTTTCCAGAGTATCCTGTGTGTAGTAGTGTTTGCGGATTGTTTCCGGAGAGTTTCCATACATCTGAGCAGCCATGACTACATTCCCTCCGGAATGATTTACCATATCCGTAATCGCGTTTCTGCAGATCGCGTGCGTTCCTCTGACACATTCCTTTGTGATCGGAATGCCCAGCCGGGTGCACGTTCTGCGAAAAAACAGATACACGGTACTTTATACGGAACGGGGAGAAAAAAAGAAGAAGTTGACAATGCAATATTTGATATTTAAAATATATTTATGGACGAGATAAGATTTGAATGGGATGAAGCAAAAAATGAAATAAATCAGAAGAAGCACGGCATCAGTTTTGAAGATGCGGCTACGGTTTTTTATGATGAAGAAGCGCTCGTTATTGCAGATGAGGAACACTCCGATGAAGAAGATCGCTTTATTATCTTAGGTTTAAGTATAGATGTTCGGTTAATGGTTGTGTGTCACTGCTACAGAGAAGCCGATTCTGTCATAAGAATTATCTCAGCAAGAAAAGCCGAGAAAAAAGAAGCAAAACAATACTACGAAAGATTGGATTTGGGTGAATGATATGAAGAGTGAATATGATTTTTCTAAAGGAATAAAAAATCCTTATTCCAAAAGATTGAAGAAAACGATAACAATCAATATTAATAATGCCACAATCGATTATTTCAAAGAACAGTCTGAAAAGACCGGCATCCCTTACCAGACGCTGATCAATCTTTATCTAACTGATTGTGCGGAGAATAAAAGAGTATTGCAGATGACCTGGAACTGAATAACAGTTTCTGTTTGATTTGGTGCACCTTCGTGGTGCACCTCTTAGACTGCATTACCCGAAACTCCTTGTTAATGCCTGCTTCAAAAAAACGGAAATGACAGAAGATCCAAATGGAGTAAAAGTCGCAATTTTGCAGCTGAAGAAATAGAACACTTTTTTGGGTTGAGACTTGGGAGATGGAATAATGACAGCAAATGACTATACGATACGCTTTGAAGAAAAATCAGACTAGTGTTTTGGCGCATTGATATTTAAACTAATATATACCCCGAGCTCACAGCTCAGGGTACAAGGAAACAAGTTTGATACGAGCATCCTTAGTTCGAAACTGCCAGTTTACAGTTGCCTGATTCTCATTGCGTTCCTTCTCCCATGCAGAAAGTTCTACTCTGAGAACATCAATGTTGTCAATCCGGCGAGACAGACATTGCCGAGTCATTACGTTGAGTTCTATTTCAGCAATGTCCAACCAGCTTCCGTGCTTGGGTGTATAGTGCAGTTCAAGCTTTTTGATGATTCTGCGTGCTTCTTCCGGTGGATACTTCTTGTATAAGGATGCGGGTTTGTGGGTGTTGAGATTATCCATGACAAGAATTATCTTTTCAACATCCGGGTACATCTCGTCAACGAGATACTTAATCTCCTCAGCCCAATCCACAGCGGTGCGATGCTCTCTGACATTTACATGGTGGCGTCCACCAAGGGGTTCTATGAAAGCAAAAATACTGCAGGTTCCATTGCGGACATACTCGGAGTCAATCTTTTTATTGTCTCCCGGACGCATTGCCCAGGAGTCGCGCGCTTCACCAAGAAGCTGATATGGTTTTTCATCCATACAGACGACCGGGTAAAGAGGATCATATGGCAACTCATATACATCCAGAATATCCTCCATAGCAGCAATGAATTCAGGATCTGCTATGTTTGGGATGCACCAGTATTCGCTGCGGTGAGGTCTAAGCCGGTTTTTTTTAGAGCCCGACGGATGGCCTCCCGGCTGATAGGTTCATCGAGGATGATTTTCATCTCATCTTCGAGAAGCCGTATCGTCCATCTGCTATGTCCTTCTGGAGCCGGACTGCATGCGACTTCGATGAGTCTTGCTTCGACACGACCATCAACTTTGCGACGTGCATTGTCAGAATTGACACTTCGTTTCCGAGCAAGTACAGAGTCGATACCTCCATCAGCAAAGGCTTTTACAACTGTAGAAATGGTCGCTTTGCTGACTCCGTACGAAGCAACACATTGGTCATATGATAATGCCGGCGGATGATTCTCATCCAGGGAAAGCAGAATACGACAACGGTTAGCAGCGGTCTGATTTGTATTTTTGTGTTTAAGCAGTTGCTTTAACTGTTTAACATCACTATCTGATAATTGAACACGGTTTTTCTTTGGACGTGCCATAGTGTAACCTCCAATAATAATGATTTTATCGTCAATTACATGATAGCACAAGCCACACATTAGTTCAATTATCAACGTGCCAATACACTAGTAATTTTTCTATTATTCATCAATTTCGGATGTTCGTCTTTTCCATGAAATCCTCGGTTGTATTCTACATCCGCCACATAATCACAGTATTTGGACGATATCAAGATTTCTTCAATATATAATGCTAATCTGGCACACATACAGCGTTCACTAACTTGAGTGCTCAGTAAATCAGAATCTTTTTTATTAAAGATATCAATC
>JAZNHX010000173.1:0-7270 GCA_045577115.1 Faecalimonas sp.
GGCAAATATCGTTGTGAGTATGTTATAGTATTCATAACGGTTGATGCTCCTTTTTGTACAATGTTGGTTTGGCGATTAACATTTTAAAGGACTCAACCGTTTTTGTATAGTATTAGGTGTCACATCAATTGTAACCCTACAGAATCGAAGGAAATTCACTTGTTTCGAGGGATTTTTACATGTTTACATCTTCTTCAAGACATTCTTTTCGAACTAAATTAGGACTCCTAATCCCATCTATATGTTCAAATAGATCATCTTTTATTGTTGAATGCATTGGATCCAAAATAAAATCAATACCTTCGCGACGGGCTTGCTTTGCTGCCGGAACAAAATCACTATCACCAGAAATAAGTATAATCTGATTAACTTGATGCTTAAACGCCAAGGAAGATATATCTACTCCTATACGCATATCGACGCCTTTTTGTTCTAAATTCAGTTCCAAATCATCGACTGTAATATCCTCAGCTTTAATATCTCCTCGTAACAATCTCTTTGTAGGCTCGGCTCTCAAAGAATAATGTACTTGTGTATCGTTTATTCTGCCCATACGAAGAGCAAACTTTCGATGATGTTTTAACTCCTTCAGAAATTCAGTCATCCATTTGTATTCAGGAGTCTTATCAAGCGAAACTGTCTTTTGTGTTATGGGATTATAAATATTCTTCTCCACAGGCGGACAATCATAATAAAAAACTCGATACAAACGACGATTTTCATAATTGTGTTGCAAATGTTTATAACAATATTCATTCAGTTCATCTGCTCGTTCAGTAGGCGTTTTATTACCCCACAATGCTTTGGCACGTTTACGATAAAACCCACCATCAACTAAAATTGCTGTAGTCATTGGGTATTTGCCATTTCTTCTTTTGTTATCTGAATTCATAATTTCACCAACAAAAATACCCCAAGCCTTGTTACTTCCCGTATGGTGGGAGAACTACTACTAGGGGTATGTTCATACTGTGTAAACTTAATTACACTCTTATAATATCCCCTAGAAAACTAAAAAGCAATACCTTTTCACAAAATTCTATATGAATTCGCAAAATACTCGGGTACTTTTTTCCTTTCTTATTCTATTTTATTGTTTGAATTTCTCGGCTGATTCGCCTTAAAATCGAAATGTTTACTAAGACATACTTCATTTGAGTTGTTTGAAAAATTATATGTCTTGATAAAAGTTTAGCATATAATGTGTTTCTGTGCAAACTGAATTTTTATCATTAATAAAAATCATTTTAAGAAGAGGCACCAATATTGATGCCTCTTATACTTGTTTCACTTTTACATGTACCTTCCAACCGTCTTAGTGCGCCAACACTGAGGCAATTTTGTTTTATTGCGTCGGTGGCTTACAAGTACCACAAGGCACGTAATTATTAATTACTTCTGATAATTTCTTTTCAATTTTGCTATCTTTAAGATGCCTGCAAGTTCCACGATGATATTTCTCTCCAGTATTTGTTATATATACGGTAGTTTCTTCTACCTCAGTTGAAGGTGTGGTTTTAACTGGTTGTTGAGTTGTGGATGCACTGCTTTGTTGTGCGGATTCTTGTTGTTGCACTTCTTGCTCTGCTTGTTTCTTAGCTTCCTCTTCTGCCTGCTTTTTAGCTTCCTCGGCTTCTTGCCTTGCTTTTTCCTCTGCTTCCTTTTTCGCTTGCTCTTCCGCTAGAGTTTGAGCAATTGCCGCTTTGTCTTCAACAGTGATAATTAACTCATTACTTTTAACACCGGAGTTCTCTGCGTATATATTATAGGTACCTGGTTCTGAGGCGAAAAAAACAAAATTATCATCGGATGTCTGTAATTCACCACCCGATAAACAAAAATCGCTTTCGGCTAAAGTATAATCATCAGATTCTGTAGAATACTCAATTAAGACTTCTTCGTTTATATCATAATTTTGCGAAGTTTCTGCGCGTAATGTTATCTTTTCCAGTTCCGTAGATGACGGCATAAATAATGCAATTGCGATAAATGCACTTATTCCGATTTTTACATATTTATTCCAGTTTGTATGTTTCCACATTAGAAATAATCCTACTGGAAAGAACAGAAATAGAAGCGCGATAATCCATGATGTTTTTTGATACCACTTTTGCCCATCACTGTCATTTTGATTATTCGGAGCAGTTTTTTGTGTATTGCTTCCAGTATGACTAGAAGATTTACTAAAAGAACCGCCCGAAGTAGAAGTGGAAGTGTAAGACAATCCAGTTCCAGGGATTCCTACACTCGCTGTTTTCTTTCCTTTTGAGTTAATAGTATAGTGAGCACCACGTGTTCCAACTGTGACGCCTACACTCTTTTTGTTAAGATTGAGTTTTACACCAGGAGCAATCTTGATACTTCGTCTAAATCTTAATCCCATAATCTACCTCTTTTCTAACGTACCTTTCATTGATAACCTCTATCCATAATAATACTCTTCCCGACATTTTTCAACCTTGGACAAGTCTTGGACAATTGTTGATTTTCTTCTCTCTTAGTGTTATACTGTTAAACACTGAAAGCCTTATAAAAACAAGACTTTCATCAAAAAATAATCGTCAGTTCGAAACCATCCTGACGTAAAACAAAACTAAGGAGACAACAAAATATGAAAAACAAAAAGGTATTATTTTTAACCCACGCGGCTATGATTGCCGCTATCTATGTGATTCTGACAGAAATGTTTGCACCAATTAGTTTCAGTGTTGGTCAGGTACGTATTGCAGAAGCACTAACTATTCTTCCTGCATTTACACCGGCAGCCATCCCCGGATTATTCATAGGATGTCTGATTGGAAATATTCTGGGAGGTGCTGTTCTTCTAGACATTGTATTTGGAAGCCTTGCAACTCTAATAGGAGCATGTTTCACATATCTGTTGCGCAAGCAGAATAAATTTCTTACTCCATTGCCACCAATTCTTTCCAACGCTATAATTATTCCGTTGATACTTCGATATGCGTACGGATTCCCCGATGCCATTCCATTTATGGTATTGATGGTAGGAATCGGAGAAGTAATTTCTTGTGGCATACTTGGAATGATTCTGTACTCATCATTAGCGAAACACAGACACAAGATTTTCAAACATGTATAAACAAAACGAGAAGGTTTTAAGCCTTCTCGTTTCTCTTTTTATCTCACATATCCGATAAACGTATTTCCGCTTCCCTTTAGCATCTCATCCAATTTTTCAATTGAAGAAGCATAAGTTCCACCATTCGTCGGGTCAATATAGGTTGCTGTCTTGGCATCATATCCAATAAACAGAATTGCATTGGTGCTATCCTTAAGTCCAATCACAGGCACCCCTTTATCTATCAGATAGAACATATCCTTCACAGAACAACCGCGAAAACGAACCGCCTCAGTTCCAAGTTGCTCACTTAGAATCTGCTCCGGCGTCTTTGTCTGAAGTTCAGCCACTACATCGACAGACTTTCCTTCATAACCAAGCACTTTTCTGACACAGGCTGCCAGATGATTTTCACCATCTTTTAGTACAAACGGACTTACATTAAAGTTGCGATACCATGCAACTCGATTGTCTGACTCCCAGACATAGTTCTGGCCCGGAGAAATCACAACACCCGACAATTTCTCTGCAAGTGCAATGGCATCACCGGCCTCCTCAAACGCACCGACCTGACGACCATGCCCATATACATAAAAGAACTTTTCATTCACATCGCTCTCCAACTCAAGAACTGTTACCCGCTCCTGAATCACTTGTTTCGGATGCAGCGCCTTTGCCTTCGTATCTTGAATACTCTTTGCAAACGTCAGACGATACTGTGTCTCCTTCAAATCCGTCCAGTAGGATTTTAAAGCCACCTGGTCTCCGGAAGAAGACTCATTATTCGTAATATAATCCTCTGAAATCTCCTTGAAAAGATTGCCTTCCTTCACACCCTGTTTCAGCGTAATCATGTTGTTATCAATCGTTGCACGAAGGACATACACGTTTGGCTGTTCATAGGTCTTAATAACTTTGTTTTTGCTGTTGCGAATCTCAACTTTATGCATTGCCTGCACTGCAGCTCCCGACATATCGAAACCAGCATTTTCCGCAAGCGAAATGCCATACACAAAG
Source organism: Faecalimonas sp. (assembly GCA_045577115.1). Lineage (GTDB taxonomy): Bacteria > Bacillota > Clostridia > Lachnospirales > Lachnospiraceae > Faecalimonas. The sequence continues at coordinate 4,097 of JAZNHX010000173.1, forward strand.
TCATCTCCGACAAAGCCAAGTGGAACCACGACCTCGCCTTCAGCCGCCGCAAGAGCCTTAGTGCTATCCTTTGCAAAGTCCCAAACCTCCGTCACAACATTTCCATCTGCATGTTTCTGATATGCGAACAGGTGTCCGTCGCTCGAAGCCACATACTGTCCCTTTGTAAGGCCCTCTACCAACACGGAACTCGTGTTATCTGTCATCTCAATTTTTCGAAGTGTTCCGTTCGAAAGCACATAAAGTACATCCTGCTTTTGATTGTAATATGCCGACTCACCTAACGTCTTCTCTAATACTGCCTGAGACTGCGTACTTGGAATAAATGCAATCTCCTTCGTACAATTTTTGCTGGCATAATAATAGTAAATGGCAATTCCGGACTCTCCCTCATGTTCGCCACGATTCATATATCCAGACACGGAGAATGTCATATTGCCGTCATCCTCCATGGAAAGAATCTGAATTGTGTGTGCATCTGTCAGATTACGTGCATCGTATTTTTCCGCAGACGCAAAACTGAACACTAAGGATAACGCATCCTCTTCGCGTTGATAATTCCACAATTCATTTGCCTGCACGAAGGCTACAATCGTTCCATCTGCGTTTACTTTATAAGGTGTGTCATCTTTTGCGATTCCCAGTAGCACCCCTTTGGAACTTAAGGTTACATTGGATGTGTCAAACACCTCTTCCATCGTTCTGTCGTATTCGAGCAAATAAACTCGTTCCGTACCATAAGCAACCTTGAAAAACTCTTTCACATTATATAGTTCTTTCTCATTGTTATCTCCGGCACATTCCACCTGATAACGAAGAAGTACAGAGGTATATGCTTTTTTCACCTCTTTGATCTCGTACTGCAGCTCGTGCACGAGCTTTGGCTTGAGGCCACCCCACATGATATGTTGCAAATCCGAATGAATCGTCACGTGCTGGAGCGTCGTATTATCTCCCTGCGAATTTGACTCCATTACCTTTTTAACAGCATCATCATTTTGCTTCTTCAAAATATTTGTATGAAGTTCTTCAATATATTTCACACAATCCTCTACATGATAATCCTGCTCCTTTATGACTCTTGTGTAATAATATAACGAAGTGTCTCCACAATGCAACATAACCTTCAAAAGAGCCTCCTGCCCTTCTGATAACTCGGCTCCCATCTTGAGTTTGACAGTCTCTTTTACTTTATCAACACTTGCCTGATAAAGCTTCTCCTCGCCATCCAAGCTATATATTTCATAGGAAATAGAATCCACACTCGGAGCGTTATGATGAATTGTCATCTCCAGCTTTTCTGATTCATCATAAATGGAAATGGTGTCTCGCACTGCTGCCGGATTCATATTTCTCTTGTGTCCTACCAACATGTTTGCTTGTTTTCCTGCAACCTTGAATGATACCGTCGGCAAGGTTGCCGAGCTCATGTCAGCCGTCATATCCACACTTCCACGATTGGTTAGAAAACTAAACACAATGATAGCCAGAACAAATACAACTGATAGAACAATAATTCGTATTGTCCGTTCCTTCATCTCTTATTCTCCTCTTTCCTTCAATAATTTCCCCAGTGTCGGTGTGACATGGAAAAATTCTTCTAACGTCTTCATGCTTTCTTGATTATTTCTCTTCTTGCCGGTTTTCACTGCACGAATCAAAATATTCTTTGGCGTATGCTCCATATCAATGAATTCAAGGATCTGGGTTTCATATCCCTGACCTTCCAGATACTCTGCACGCATGGCATCCGTAAGTAGCGCCGCCATTCTCTCCTTGATAAGACCATACTTAAGTAATGGTGCAAGCAAATCATTCTTCATCTGCCCGTTCAGTTCATGCTGACAACATGGCACCGACAGAATTACCTTCGCGTTCCATCCGACTGCCTTATCCAAAGCAAAATCAGTTGCTGTGTCACAAGCATGAAGTGTCACAACCATATCAACTTCATCTACGCCGGTATAGTCTGCAATATTACCCTCTAAGAATTTTAATTTCTCGTATCCATACTTCTCACTCAGTTCGTTGCAGTGACGAATTACATCTGTCTTCAAATCAAGCCCGATAATACGCACATCGTATTTCTTCATCTCATGCAGATAGTAGTACATCGCAAATGTAAGGTAGGACTTGCCACAGCCAAAGTCCAGAATCGTCACTTCTTTATTCTTATCCAATTGTGGCAAAATATCTTCAATAAATTCCAAGAATCGATTGATTTGACGGAATTTATCAAACTTTGTGCGAACAATCTTTCCATCCGCAGTCATGACTCCAAGGTCCTGCAAGAACGGCACCAGCGTTCCTTCTTGCAAAATGTATTGCTTGCTGCGATTGTGTGACAAATCCACTTGCTTTACACAGCCTGACTGCTGCTTCTTCTGAATCGTCACCTTGCCTTTTTTGCTCACAAGAACAGTATAACGATACTGCTTCGTCTCCATCTGCATCTGCTTAAACTGCTGCATGTAGTCTGTCAACACATCTATGGCTTGGGCCGCCTCATAATTATTATGAAAAACCTGGTTGTTCTTATGCTCTTCGCATTGAAACAAAAGCGTGTCTTTCTTAAGTATCGGACGCACTTTTACCTTCTGCACTCCACCCTTTTCTTTTGGGTTGCTGAGGGTGGCTCCGAGGAAATCTATATTTAAACTTTGGTCTAATAATTCTTTGATTGTTTGCATATTGTACCCCTTTAAAATCAGTTCATTTCTTATTTTACTCTATTTTGGGTGGAATGGAAAGATGGAAATCATCAAAGTTCTGTAAGAACAGAGAAACAGCCGTATTTCTACGACTGTTTCTCTTAGTTATCTAAAGGAATGAGGGGCGTTTGGACTAGTTTTATAGGTTGTTATAACTTGTTAAACCCGCAGAAAATGCGGGTTTATGTTTTGTATACGTATTGTAAGTTGTTATATTTTGTTACAAGAGTTGTCCTAAAGTTGTCCCGAATCCTACATATTTAAAATACAAGAATGATGATTCAAAAAAACTTCCAAACAATGTGGCGTTATTGCATATTGACTCAACTCGCTTAGCCTATTCTCAGTAATATCCAGTTTAACTTTAATTCGTTTTTCCGAAAAATATTCACCCCTATTGTACAATTCTTTTAATTGTTTAAGTAATGTAAAAAGAAAATCCAATTGAATTTTTCCTCTGTAT
>JAZNHX010000174.1:0-4714 GCA_045577115.1 Faecalimonas sp.
CTTATCTATGGTATGGGCCATGCGATTTACTCGATTTCTGACCCTAGAGCAGAGATTTTCAAGGATTTCGTAAAAGAACTTGCCATTGAAAAAGGACGCGAAAAAGAATTTGCTTTATATGAAAAAGTAGAAAGAATGGCACCAGAGATCATCGCTGAAAGAAGAAAGATGTACAAAGGTGTTAATGCGAACGTGGACTTTTACAGTGGCTTGGTGTATGGCATGCTTGGAATTCCAAAGGAACTTTACACACCGCTTTTTGCTGCAGCACGTATCGTCGGCTGGAGCGCACATAGATTAGAAGAGCTTAAAAATGTGGATAAGATTATCCGTCCGGCATACATGCCGTTATGCCCTTACAAAGAATACGCGAAAATTGATGACAGATAAGTTGGACAGGACGGGATAAGAACCGTCCTGTTTTTGAGTATATAGGTCTTGAATTGGCATATGTATACTTATTTTAGAAAAAATAGAAACATTATATGAGAGGAAATGTAAACCATATGAAGAATGAATTTTATTACTTATCAGCAGATGAGAAAACCCAGATTCACGCCATCGAGTGGATTCCAGAAGAGCCACCGAAGGCGGTGGTTCAATTGTGTCATGGAATGGCAGAATACATAGCGCGATATGATGATTTCGGTGAGTTTCTATCTCTGAACGGCTACTATGTGGTAGGTCATGACCATTTGGGACACGGAAAATCTATCAGTGGCTCTGACAAACTTGGGTTTTTCCATGAGAAGAATGGCAATGAATATGTTGTGGCAGATATTCATAACCTGCGTGTGCAGACCGAGCAGAAGTATCCGAATCTTCCGTATTTTATCATGGGACATAGCATGGGCTCATTTTTGGTTCGCCAGTATATTGGTATGTACGGTGCAGGACTGGCAGGGGCAATCGTAATGGGAACAGGTCATCAGCCTACGCCTATTTTGGCGGCTGGTCGCATGTTGTGCAGATTACAGGCTTTTGTTCATGGATGGGATTTCAGAAGCCAGTTGGTGGATGGTATGGCAGCAGGTGGTTATGAGAAACATTTTGCAGATGTAACAGACGGCTCAAACTGGCTATCGCGCAATCCGGAGAATGTCAAAAAATATAAGAACGATCCAATGTGCGGATTCATGTTTACTGTAAATGCATACTATCACATGTTCACCGGTATGATTAAGATGAATCAACAGGAGAAGGCGGGAAAGATTTCGAAAAAACTTCCGATTCTTCTGGTTGCCGGACAGGATGACCCGGTGGGTAATTACGGCAAGAGCGTTAAGATGGTATATAAGAAATACAAAGAATGTGGAATGCAGGATGTTAAACTCCGATTATACGAACATGACAGGCATGAGATATTGAATGAGCTCGACAGAGAGGTTGTGTTTGTTGACATTTGTAAATGGCTGGAAAAAAGAAGATAATTCTTAAGAGACCGTTTAGAAAGTTTCGATTCTTTTTAGAAAGTCCTCATAATTTGAACACAAATTCTTTTTATAATGAATTCAGATAGTTGATAACACACAACTATCACCCCCTCATAAAGTAATACCCTCGGCGGGTCCGAGGGTATACTTTACTCTCATTCCTTTAGATAACTAAGAGAAAAAGCCTTGGTAACAGGGCTTTTTTTCTGTTGGTGGAGCATTTGGGACAACTTGTTACTTTCTGTTTTGGACTTATTGTCTATGCAAATATAATTTAAATAATATAAATTGCGATAAGAGATAGGATTAGTTATAATAAATGTATTCAAGTGTGGCAGAAAGGAGTAAGAAATGAAACGACTTGTTGTAATAGTTGGTCCTAATGCAGTTGGAAAAAGTACTGTGGCGAAAAAGATGGTAGAGCAATATGAAAATACGGCATATGTTGACTCTGATTGGTGTCGCGTAATGAATCCATTTGTTTTTACGAAGGAAACAAAACAAACGGTATTGGAAAATATTTATTGCTTGCTACGAAACTATCTCTTGTGTGAGCATATCAGCACTGTGATATTTACATATAGTTGGCATGGTGCTAAAAAAGAAATTTATGAAAACGTTATAGAAAAACTTAGAAGAAATAATATAGAGTTTCAAGAATGTATTATTGTTTTGAAATGTTCACGGGAAGAAAATGTTCGACGCGCAATTAATGATGGTAGAGATAAGGAGAGGATAGAAAGAGGAATGAAGGAAACGTATACTTTCTACGATGATTTGGATTATCCGTGTGTTGATACCACACATATGACATCGTCACAAGCGGCAGAAATAGTAGAAGATTTTGTGTTTAAAAGTTACAGTTAGTTGATAGGTTTGAGGAAACAAAAAGGAGAAAGAGTCATGAATAAGTGCGAATGGTGTGAATTTGATGAAAAAGAGTGGTTACTTTTCAAAACTTCAAATTGGATGATTTACTTAGCAGATGTGCAAGACTATGTGGGAAGATGCATTTTAGTGTCGAAGAGACATTGCGGGAGCCTTTCTGAACTGAACACTTCTGAATGGAGCGATTTGAAGATCATAATTGATAGATTAGAGTATATTTACAAAGAAGTATTAGGAGCTGACTTGTGTAACTGGAGTTGTTTAATGAATGATTTTTATAAAAAAGAAGAGCCAACTCCACATTTGCATATACATATGAGGCCAAGATATAACAACCCTATTATAATTAACAATCATGCATATGGAGATGAAGAATTTTCTCATCACTACGCTTTAAAAAAAGAGGTTAATTTGAGAGAGGGTGACAAGCAGACTCTATATGAATTAATGAAAAAATATTTAGAAGCGTAGGAGATTAACAGATGGCTAGAACAGAGCAAGTGACGATAACGAATATGTGCATGATATATAACGGCACAAAGGTATTAGTGCAAGACAAGGTAGATAAAGATTGGTCTGGAGTCACATTTCCGGGTGGACATGTAGAGCTAGGGGAATCATTGACAGATGCTGTCATAAGAGAAGTGTTTGAAGAAACAGGTCTTGAAATTCAAACACCTCAGTTGTGTGGTGTCAAGGACTGGTGTAACGAGAAGGGTTCTCGATATATGGTTTTGTTATACAAAACAGATAAGTTCAATGGCACAATTCATTCTTCTGCCGAGGGAGAAGTCTATTGGATAGAATTAGATGAAATGAAGAAACACAAACTCGCTAGTGGAATGAACAAGATGCTGGAAGTCTTTCTGAATGAAGATGTTAGTGAGTATTTCTTTTACAAGGAAAATGACAAATGGATTGAAGTGTTGAAATAATCTGAGAGGAGGAAGGCCATGAGAGCACCATTTCAAATATTAGCAATCCCATATAAAATGGAGCAGGAAATATTATATTGTGTTTTCAATCGGTCTGATAGTGGACAGTGGCAATTCATTGCAGGCGGTGGTGAAGATGATGAGACACCGAAACTTGCTGCAATTAGAGAAATCTATGAAGAAGCCGGTGTAAAGACTACGGATGTGATGGAATTAGTGTCTATGGCATATGTTCCGGTGAATGTAATTAGTGAGAAGCATAGACAGTATTGGCCGAGAGACACTTATGTGTTGCCGGAGTATGCTTTTGCATTTTCATGTGATGAACACATTAATGTGTCAAAAGAGCACACAGAATATGTTTGGGTAAGTTATGAGGAAGCAATGCAGAAACTTACTTGGGATTCGAATAGAACAGCATTGTATGAATTGAATTGTAGACTACTTGAGAAAGGATAGGAAGAACATGGATATTTCATTTAAAACAGAAGAGGGACGATTTAATTATCGGGTATGTGCGATTATCATCCACAATGGTAAAATACTTGCCATGAAAAATGAGAGAACTCCGTATTATTTCCTACCAGGCGGCAGAGTTGGATTGCATGAGACAGCAGAAGTTGCTATTTTGCGAGAGTTAAAAGAAGAGTTGGAAATTGATGCAGATATTGTTCGTCCATTATGGCTGAACCAAAGTTTTTTTACTGAGGATGTAAGCAAGGAAAAATTTCATGAAATCTGTCTGTATTTTCTTGTGGATGTGTTGCAAACAGATCTGTTGTCAAGGGGAAATACCTTTACCATGCAAGAGAGACATCATACACTTAAATACGAATGGCTAAGATTAGAACGTTTAAAAGAAGAATATTTCTATCCAACATTCTTGAAGGGAAAAATATTTGAGTTGCCGGAAACACTTACTATACATACTGAACTTCGGTGAGGAGGTATTCATATGATACTTTCATTACAAGGTTGCATGGCTGTAGGAAAAACAACAGCGGTACGATATTTACAAGAAAATGCTCCATATGTGAATATTAGTTATGAAATCAATACGGATATTATTGAAGAAGTGAAGCGGCGTCAGTTAGATAAAAACAAATACGAAGATTATTTGGAAATACAGAAATTGTGGCTTAAAAAAGAAGTTGTTCGATATAATAAAGCCAAAGATTTTAATTGTAGTATTATGGATTTCGGAGCAGAAGAAATCGAGTTTTATACTCTGAATTATCCGAAAACGATTGGAAAAGAGTGGGAAATCGAAAACGCATTACATGAGGAACTTGAGCAAGTTCGAAAGTGTATGCCAACAAGAATATTATTTTTAGATGCTTCAAATGAAGTATTATTAAGACATAAGGAAAATGATAATACTCGTTCCAGAAACTTCTTCGAACATCATTTAAAATATTTATTGCCATTAAAAAGAAAATGGTTTATAGGAAAAGAAAA
>JAZNHX010000175.1:0-11786 GCA_045577115.1 Faecalimonas sp.
AATATAATTCTTTAGGTTTTTTCTTTTTTTCTTAAATTCCTCGATGGAATTTTTATCCCATTCGTCTTTTTTTAATGGAACAAATTTATTCTTACTATTTATATAGCACTGAGTATAATTCAAATGCATGTATATATCAAAATCAACATAAATTGAGTCAAAAGCACTTGTTAAAATATCTAAATACATGTCGCATGCTGAGTCACTTATCTTTCTCGTATTCGTTGCATCTTTTATCATTTCAGTGATTTCCTCTGCACATTCTACAAAATCATCCGTCTTGTATGGTGACCACATTTTCATTATTGTATAAGGGGTATAACGAATCGATTCAAATTGTTCTCCCATTATACAGTCCTTATCATAGGCGGATACCCGTCTTCTTTTTACACAATATCTTTTCATTCTATTTATCCTCACATAATAAGTGTTTTTCACTGATTTCATTATAAAAGGTGTGATTCTAGTTTGCAACTTGATTTCGAATAACATTTTGATGCACAAAAAAATACATCAAATCAACTCTTCAGCATCATATCCAGAATATTCCCCCATATCACTCAGCGAACAATCATCGACAGAAAATACGCTTTTATCTTCTTCCATATGTAAATATATTCTATTTGAACCACATACACAAAAAGTTGCCTCTGTTGGTATATTTTCTTTCAAATAATTGCAAATCTCTCCTACCGTAATATTATCTCCGTATTTCCAATAGTTTTTATCAAACATAACATCATCCTTTCTTTGTCAAAAAATAACAGACCTGTCATCATAAACAGGTCCGTATTTTTGTTAGCATCGTGCACAATCAGAATGTCATTATGAATTCCAAAAGTTTGCGACCACAGTGCCTAATAATTACTCCGATTTCCCACAAAACGTATCCTCCCTTCAGTCAAAAATATATGCTCTTCCCTCCGTTACGTTTTTACGGTTATCCCCATCCAGAATTAAAAGCTTCCCTCTTCTCGTTCCATTACATAGACTGCGTTCTACACCTTAATCCATTTCCACAATTTTGACCTGATGTTCCTCTCTGCTATAGAAGTACACATTGTCCGACAAGAATTCTTCCTCTTTTTCCTGACATTGATTGACGTCTATAACCATTTCTTTCAAACTTTGCTTAGATGGTGCTTCTTTTTCTAAGACAAGGATTATTTCATGTATTGAACTCGGCAAGATAAAGAAGTCTGATCCCAATTCTTCTGCAGTTTTTCTCAGTAAATCAAAATCAAAGATTCCGGCTGCACCACGATTCTTTGTCTTATTTGTTACAACATACATCACTTCATTTTCTATACGCTCTTCTTCTGAAAATACTTTGCACATCAGTTCTGCAATCACCTGTCTCATCGGTTTTACTGAATACTTGGCATTCTTTTCTGCAATTGCAAACACTTCCTCTTCGGAAACATCCCACAACCTCAATAAGTCATGCGAAATATTAACACAAGCAATTCCATCATCATCGGCTATTTCAACATATACGCTGTATGCAAAATCCAATCGTTGTTTATAAACATAATCATGGCAATCCATGCACAATTGATTCTTATCCATATTGACGATATAAGGATAGATGTATTCTTTTGCCTGGTTCCAATCTTTCACAATATCCTTATATGCGTTCATCTTGTCACATTCAATTGCAACGTCAATACTGTCTAGAACAAGGTCCATTTCCTTAAATCTTTGGTATACCTCATAAAAATCCTCTGCGTATACTATCGGATGAACATTACCCTCTCCTTCAATCATAAAACCTTTCTTGATTTTATTAAATTTGTATCGTGATTGTCTGACAATCTTTGCTTCCGGATATTTCTTTTCTAATGCCTTTTTGAATGCCCATTCAAATTGTTCGTAACTTAACATTTACTTTCCCCTTCCTATGCCACTTCTCTATATTCTGTGTCAAAAATATCTTCATTCGGTATTTCTGTCATATCTAGGCCAATATCATTCTTTACACTTTCATCAGTAGATAAAATTCTACGAATATCCGCTTGTAAAGGTGCATACTTAAGTGCCTGTTTAATAACCGTTTTCTTCGCCATGCTGTTATAATTTGTTGTCCAAGGACTGTATGACGATTCAAATGACTTTGAATATTCCTTCGCATATTGGTCGATGTCATTTTTACTCATAACCTCGAATCCAAAACCACCATTTGTCAACTTAAAAAGACCATAGAAAAGTTTCACTTCTCCACGATCCTTTAGTGCCGGCTTATGAATCAATTTCGGATTCAATCCCAGTTCATAGATAAATTCATCATTCTCATAGACTTCCTGTGCCGAAATAATCTGCATATTCGGATTACGGTACCCTAAATCAATCAACCCTTTGTAGCCAATCTGAAATTGGCACTCCAACGTACCTTTATTGTTGTATGGGATTAAATACGCCTGTCCTAGCGGAGTATTCGGCTCTAATCCCAACTGAGCTGCATTCATAAGAGCCGCCAAAAAACTCATCTGCGTACATTCTCTTAATTTTGGAGTGGTATTTAATGCAGACAATGCCATTCTTGTAAAACGCTCGACTGTAATCACTTCCGGAAGCGCACGTTTAATTTGTGGTTCCATGACCTTTATCATATCTGCAATATCCATACTTTTTGTAAGTTTGCCTGTAGTCTTTGCTACTTCTGCCTTTCCGGCTAATTCTGCTTTTAATTGTTCGGTGTTTTTTGCCATTATTTTTCCTCCATGCAAAAGGAGACAAAACACTCACGTCCTGTCCCCACTTCTTTTAAATAAATATTTTTACAATACTGCTTACTACATTCGTTAATTCTTCTTTAAATAAAACTACAATGATTATTACAATTAGTAAGATTATAATCTTCTTAACCATCTGACACCTCACGCTGCAACCACTTGAAAACGTCTGCTTTGACTCGTCTTCTGATAGCGTTTATAAATCTCCGGTTCTTCTTCCTTTAACCGCGTGGAATCAATGCGATTAGTTAATACATTTTTCCAACTTACACGATACTGTTCATTCTCAGCCATCTCAGCATCCCCAAGATAAATCTTTAGTTCCTGTTCAATCTGTTTCTTTTCCGTTTCCAATTTGTCTAACAGACCGACTAATTCCTGGCGGCGTTTTAATTTATCATTAAAACCCTGTAGTGGAATAATAACGGAACCTGCATTTTTATAGTACTCTGCAATAACGCTGTCCGCCAATTTAGATCCATCTGGCTCTGGCAAGACTCTTGGTTGCACATAGTTCTTCCAAAAATCTTCTTCCAAATGAATGAGATTCGCAATAATTTCTTCATCACGTTCTAATGTATAGACTTTAAACTCTCTGCCGTAAATCAAAGCAGCCACATACCATCTGTCTGCATTGCACACACTCATATAATGATAACACTGCATTTGGTACGATAGTGGCACTTTGTCATCTTTCCAATGTTCTGCCATATAAGGACTTACTGTTTTACACTCAAGTCCAGCATTCTCACCGACTATCATTCGGTCAACATCTGCAAGCATAAACGGATTCTTCTCATCATAAAACATTGCATTCGCACGTCTAACTTTCTTTCCGGTTTCTTCTACAAATCTTTGAGCAACATAATCTTCCAATTCCCTTCCTTGTCGCATTGCTTCATTGTCGATGTCTTCTATCTCATCTGAAGTCTTGTCATAATAGACCTGCATGGCAGTACGATAGGGATTAAAACCGCAGATTGCTCCGGCATCAGAACCACCAATACCCTGTTTACGATAACGAAGCCATTCTTCCCTTGGCAAATTAAGAGTAGATACCAATTTTTTCATGCTACCATTTCTCCCTTCTCCGTAAAGTTTTCTTTGTGAATTTCTGCGATTTCCTCCTGCAGATAACCATTCAGTTCTTCATCCGAGGAATCCTCCACTTTCAGCCAGCCTTCAAATAAATAAGCCAGAAGTTCCGGAAATATAACAAGGGTTGCCAATACATTTTCCGAAAGTTTCTGACTTAATTCCAACATGTTTTCATAAATGCACATATAACATTGAATCCGATATGCGTTTCCATATATCTCTTCTGCAGATAATGCTAATTGAGCCTTTTTAAATTTTTCATACTCAACATTCACTTTTAAGCAAAGCAAAGATTGTAATTCTTCTTTCATAAGTGCCTCCTATGCTGCCTGTACCAGTTGATACGCTTTGTCAATCAACGGATTGCCTTCTACTGTCTTTGAGAACAGATTTTCCTTATAATTTGCAGTTCTCCGTAGTGGTTCCGCATGAGTTGCGAAGTCTGATACAGCATTTATAAAGCGATATGCATTTTTACCCAAACCAACCAAATCCGGTGCTTCGAAATAACGAATCTTCATGTCCTCCTGAAGACGCTTGATGTTACGAATTTGCTGTAAAGTTGCACTTTCATCCACAGGTAGCAACTCTTGAATATATTCCATAACTTTTGCATCCGTCATAGATATCATTCGTAAGGCTTCAAACTCTTTCCCAAGTGCGTCCATATACTTCTCCGCCATAAATAGTGTATTCTTTGCTTCCTGCATTTTTTCTTTAATATCTCCGGTATGAATCATAGACCATGAACGTTTCGCAGTATTCAGAGCAAGATTCAAAGTATTGTTACAAACCACACGAATCGGTGTTAACGCAACCTTTATTGCACCACTTCCATCATGCGTATTTGAAAATACTAAGTACGGGCTAATGCGCTCTCCAGAAATAATATACTCATGTGGCATGTGTGCCAATAACCATACCTTTTTCCCACCTTGCAAAGAGCCTGCTGTTTCATAACGAACACCTTCTCCCAGAAGCTCATCCGTAAATGCAAAGGCTTCTTCATTTTGAATTACTTTGTAACGGTCTGTAACCACTCCCAATACCCTGCGATCACTATCTCGCACATTTGCTTTGTAACCTTCAATTAATTCTTCTGTTTCTGTGTAGATTGGCTCCTGTACTACTTGCCAGTCTAATCCAGCAAGTCCTAACGCCTCTTTTGACGTTGGTGCTGTAATAACTCTTGTTCCGAGTCCGTGCCAAGGGGTTTCCCTTACATAAAACATTGTCTCAATATTCGCTGCCATAACTTTTTCTCCTCCTTCATTTTAGGCATGAAAATAACCAGAGCCATCTTGACTCCGGTTACTTTGTTCACTGTAATAATATGTAATTGTCCTCGCCTATTATTTCAATTGATATTTAATCTAGTACTTCCTCATCATCTACATATATCAATTCTCCCTTAGCCTCTGCTTCTTTCAAAAATTGCATATGCTTTTTCTGATACTTTTTATCAATAATATGGTTTTGTACATTACATTTGATTTGTGATGCTACAGCGTTAATACTCAATCCAATCACATCTAATTTCCTTGCAGTGCTTTCATATAATCCTAACATCTTTTTTCCTCCGCTTTACTTCCTTCATAAATTAATATTTTTCTTCGCTGCTTCATCAGCCACATTTACAACATTGTTTGCATAATGTCTTTTTTTATAATTCTCATATCTCACCTTCGATATTGCCTGTTCAAAAGCATATCTAGCACAAGTCAATTTCCATCCAATACCTTGTAATAATCCTAACATCTTTTTTCCTCCATTAATTTTCAGATTCTTCTCTGCTTAAATCAGGCAACTAATTTCCCCTTCAGCTCCCACGGAAATGCGAACCCCACATCCTTTACAGGTAAAACCAGTATTAGGCGTAATAGTACGTTTCTCTCCACACTTCGGACAATAAACATCAATAATCTGTTCTTTGTCCTCTTCTTCATACTTCGGTGCAAGTACATCTAATACTTTTGCAAACCCACTTCTTCCGTAGAAAGCCTTCTTTACGCCGAAACGATTGTACATATCTCTTTGCATTTTCTCTTGAGCATACGCAAAGCACTTTTTCACTTCCTCCTCAGAGTATCCAAGTTCAACACCAATTTCTGACGGATTTCGTTTGCAAAATTCTTCATGTTGCACAATTTCTGCAAACATCTTCTCGTATGCTTTCGCTTGCTCTACACTCAACATTTCTTCTTCAAATTCTTCTCCATCCTCCTCGTCATCATCCATAGTGTCTCCTGCTTCCAATCGCTCTTTTTGATATTTACGGACTTTAGCATCCGTCTTAATATCAATTGCCGCATTTTTCACTGCACATTCTGCTTCAAGAATTGCGCCCTCTACGGCTAAACCTAAATTTTCAAGTCCATGTCCAATACTTTGTAATAATCCCATAATTTTCTTATCCTCCTTTTTTCTACTAATCACTTGGATTATTATTCACGGTTATAATATACAATCGTCCTTATTGCCATTTACATTTTCTCTGCAATAACTCAATTGTTGATTTCATTATAAATGCACACAATGACACATTATGTCCTTCTGAAATTAATTCAAAAATTTTTTCAAAATATTTTTCAATGACATATTCTGTCCTTTTGAAAACTTATAATTACATATCATATACATGAGAACCCCTTCCCAACATTTTTCGTTGACAATCGGACTTCGCATGGATATACTACAAGCAAATGCAACTCGTTAACCCAATTTTGAAAGGAGGATTATCATGACAAAGAATTACTTATTAGCAAACAACAATTACACAATGCAACTTAGAGGACTGGTAATCCTTACAGCAAATCAGGGGTAACTATATCTATCCATAATTGTTTTATGATTACCAGCACCTCTTATTACAACTGAGGTGTTTTTTTGCGCTCTTTTTTAGCAAAACGCCTTGCAATTAAGAAAGGAAAATCATATGAAAACAATTAATGGAATCTATGCATCTGCAAAGATTTTCACAACAAATAATGAAACAACTGCGATTGATGACTATGCAATTCATCAATTACAAATGCTCTGCGACAATCTGGTGACCAAGGGTTCTCGCATTCGAATCATGCCAGACGTGCATCCGGGAAAAGTCGGAACGATTGGACTTGCAATGACAATTGGCACAAGAATTATGCCTAACTTGATTGGTATTGATATCGGTTGCGGAATGACACTCGCTGAAATCAGGGATAAAAAAGTAGAATATCAAAAACTTGACAAAGTAATTAGAGAAAATATTCCTTCCGGTTATGCAGTCAGAAAGAAGATTCACCGCTATGCTGAAGAGTTTGAGTTTGAAAGACTTCATTGCTACAAACACATACGTCTTGAAAAAGCATTGCATAGTCTCGGTACACTTGGCGGCGGTAATCATTTTATTGAACTAGATAAGGATGAAGACGGACATATTTACATCGTGATTCATTCCGGAAGTCGTCACTTAGGGAAAGAAGTAACCGAGTATTACTTAAACGAAGGTCAGAAACTGCTGAAAGAAAAAGGGCTTTCTGTACCTTATGAACTCACTTATCTCGAAGATGAATTAATGGAACATTATCTGCATGATTTACAAGTCGTTCAGGAATATGCTTCCTTAAACCGTGAAATCATCCTTGATGAATTAGTAAAGGGCATGAAATGGAAAGTGACTGACAGTTATTCCTGCATTCATAACTATGTAGACGAATCTGAAGAAACGCTCAAAACCTTCGGTGTTCCTATTTTAAGAAAAGGTGCTATTTCTGCAAAACAGAACGAAAACGTGATTATTCCAATCAATATGAGAGATGGTGTAATTCTCGGAATAGGTCTCGGAAACGAAGAATGGAACTGCTCTGCTCCACACGGCTCCGGACGAATTATGAAACGCGAAGATATAAAATCGCATTTTACTGTATCTTCATTCAAGTCTGAGATGAAAGGAATCTACTCATCCTGCATTAACAAGGATACGCTTGATGAAGCTCCGTTTGCTTACAGAACATTAGAGGATATCACAGAAGTAATTAAAGACACAGTAACTACTACAAAAGTAATCAAACCAATATACAACTACAAGGCTGGGGGTGATTAACATGGGACGCACACGTTCCTATCGAATTCGTGTGAGAAAACGAAAAATCAAAAAGCGCCAAGAACTAATCAGAAATCTATACAACTATGACGATATACAGGCTGATGATGGTTCTTGGTATCAAAGAGAACAAGATATACTCTCAAATAAACGTGGAGGATATTTAGCCAAGAATAATCTTTGGTCTGTTGGCGGTTCAAGAAAAACAAAGACAAAAAACACTCGTGTAGCCAGACACACAAAAGGTAATTATGGCAAAGCAATTATATATTCAAAGCATGACAAAGTACAGATTGTCTATATGAACCAAGAATTAAAAGAATACTACAATAATGAAGGAGAATTTAGTGATGATAATACAAATTAGTTCAGGACAAGGACCTGCAGAATGTGAACTTGCCGTATACAAATTATATCTTTCCCTAAAAGCAGAATATCCGGACATTGAACTGCTTACCAATCATGCAGCCAAAAGTGGAAAAGGCTACTCTTCCATCTTATTTTCAACAGATGGTGATTTATCGCATTTAGAAGGAACAGTACAGTGGATTTGTCAAAGTCCGTTTCGTCCACACCATAAACGCAAGAATTGGTTTGTTGACGTAAGTATCATTCCGGAAGTTGAAAACATCTGCAAAGACCAAGACATAAAATTTGAGCGTTTCCATTGTGGTGGGAAAGGCGGTCAAAACGTAAATAAGGTAGAAACCGGTGTCCGACTCACTCATCTACCTACCGGAATCGTCGTAACTTCTACAGCCGAACGCACCCAAATGGCAAATCGCAAAGATGCATTAAATAAACTTAATCTCATTCTGCGTGAACGCGAAAATCAAGCCAAACAAAAACAGACAAACGATGCTTGGCGTGAACACAATCGTATTGTTCGTGGAAATCCGGTGAGAGTTTATAGTGGAGTAGATTTTAAGCGAGTACAGTAATTGTCAAATCATATAAAACTACCAAATGTTCACGGGAGACAACAATTATGAACATATTTTTCAAAAAGATATTGTCCAGTATGTTAAAAACAATAAATGCTATTTCTTCTGTAACGATATTTCTATTCATCGAATTATTTTTCTGGATAGTCAATATAAATATCAGAATAGCATTATTTCGCATTTTGATTAACGTACTGTATGCACTTTTAATCTACTTAATAACATTCTTAGAATTGCCTTTGATTCTCCTTGGTTTAGGATTAGAAAAAATTCTGTCAAAAAATATTGATATAACACAGCCTGTTCAAAACAGTAAGGCGCAATACGATGTTCACGCGGATCCATGTGTTCCTTTTAAGCAATGTGTAGAAAAAACAGAAGAAGTGATTTTCAAAACAGAACTAACAGAAAGGGAAAAAGTCCAAATCCAAAGAAGCATTATAAAAAACAACCGAAAGGCACTAAATATGCCTCACTGCTCGTCAGACATAAATCTCACATGGTATCTTAATCAATACAAATCTCTTGATTCGTATATTAGTGAAAATGAGAGTTGGATTATTGCGGATGGAATGTTGATTGGAACAGATAAAGAAATCCTTACAAAATAAATCGAGCCAGCGTCTTGATAACATCAGCGCTGGCCACAGTTCCAATTATCCATAAAAGTTGGTTTAAAAATCTTTTAACATAATTCTTTGCACTTTTTACTTCCTGCTTTTTATCCATTTGTAGATAAAATACCCAATGGCAACTACCCACCAACAATAGTAAAGTAAGAATAACGCGACTACCGCCAAGACAATTAAGATAATCCAATCTTTTGCAGTAAGTTTATTGTTAGAAGTAGTTTCTTTTGACGTTGTATCTTTACTATTATGCTCTTTCTGTGGTCTGATTCCATAATCAATCTTCCTAATTTCATTTACACTTTCACTCCAATCCGCCAATTCTGCTCTTGTCTGATTATATACTGTAGTTGATTCAGCGGAAATATCTCCATCTTTTGAAAGAATAGGTGTATCAATAACTGCTTTCACTGCACCTGCGAGAGATCGTGTGACAGCAATTAATTTCTGTTCATCTTCTGAAAAATCTTCTAGCACAATCTGTCTTGTTCGCCCTGCACCCTTGCTCTTTATTACATTTGCAAAAAGTTTTGTACATTCAGAAAACATTCCGTTCAATTCAACCAATAACTCTTCAAACATTTCTGAACGTTTAGCTATTGCATTACATAAGGTTTTTGATGTCTCCATTTGTTCTACTGCCAATTCTGCTTCTGCATACATTGTTCTTGCTTTTTCTAGATTTTCATCTGCCTTTATGCTTGCTGAAATGCCTGTAAACAGAACAACTGGAGCTGCTATTGCTGAGAGAGGTGTCATGGCTGCCCCGAACGACAATGCAGAACCTGCTAGACCTGCAGCAAGTCCAATCTCACCTGTCATTAAAATACTTCCAGCCGTAGCCAAACTACCAGTCACTATAGGCAACGAACCACTAGCTGCTAAAGCCACAATTGCTCCAGCTGCTGCTCCTGTTGCGCCACTTTTAATTGTCGAAGAATAAATATCAGTCATTTTTCTAACTTCAACAATTGCTTGCGAATCTATTGAAAATTTAGACACCTCATGAATTCCTACAGACTCTTTTAATTGAATATGCTTAATTTTTTCAAACGAATCTACGAATTGATGCATTGAAGAATCAAGAATATTTTTCTTTTTATATCCTAGATTTAATAGCGCTTTTTCAGTGTTACTTTGAGCAATTTCTAGTGAGTTTTTTGCACTGTTATACATTTGCTGTGCCTCTTCTGAAATTCTCTGTGCTTTCTCGTTTGTCTCCTTTGCATCTGCATGCCCACCTAAACCAAGGGCTGCTGCTCCTAATCCTACTAATAACCATGGTATTGGCATTCTTCTTTCCCTCCTCTAAAAACAATCAACGGAATCATCTCTCATATACTTTTTAAATCCATCAAAATTTTCATATGGAACATGACCGCCAAGCTTACGCGTGATTTCATTTGCACTAATAATCATTCCTTCTGCATCTCCTGCCTGATACGCAAACCGCATTGAAGAAAGTGCCATATTAAAGCATTCTCTGTACTCTTGAAAATAATTTTCTAAATAATTTTCTAATTCATTTCTAAAAGCTTTGGTCTGTTTAATGAGTTCTTGGCACTCAGCAATTATTCTTATTCTTTCTTCATGTTCCATCTGTTTAGTGCGTAAATCATTAATAAATTTATTATATAAACCACTAGTAAGCATCGAACCAACCAAAGCACCAACCGCACCGCCTACTATTGGGATTGGTATAAGTGATTGTCCTACCGCCATGGAATACCCCATTGTTGCCATATTCAGTCCCTTATCTCCAAGTTCAATTAAGCATTCTTGCGTTGTGATTTCTCCATCTCCCCATTTTTTCAAAGTCTCTCCTGTAACTGTTATAGCCGTTATCACCTTACCTGGAACATTTGAGTTTATCAATCCTTGAATAAACTGTGAGGAGGAATTTGACAAAGTGTGCGATAACACAGTCATACCGCCTCCCATGGCGTAACCGGTCACAGCCGCTTTTCCACTAGTTTTTATTGTGTCACCAATAGCCTCTTCTCCACTCTTTTCTCCTTTGATCACAGATACAACATTCATTATTCCCGAAACAGTTAGTGCTGTAACACCTGCATTTGTAGCGCCCGCTTTTCCTGCTGAATGCCCTGTTTTGACAATATTCCTAGCCGCAGATGTTCTTAATTGCTTATTAATAGACCTTTCTGCAACTTCTCCATCCTTAATAGCTTGTAATTTTCCTTCTTCTGTAACTTCTACACCTTTACTCTTTCGATATTCCTCATCCTCCATGTACTTTTTATTGGTACGGCTTCTTTTTGGATTATTAAATTTTCTTGAT
>JAZNHX010000176.1:0-5523 GCA_045577115.1 Faecalimonas sp.
GTGCCATGGGGTTTCGCTCCGCGCACTGCTGTGACCTGGTCCATAACATCTCCGAGTGCGTCTTTTGCAGGCTTGCTGTTCATAGACTCGATTTCACTCTGCAATGACTTAATCTCTCCAAGCATGTGTTCAATCTTATCTGTCAGATTCGCAGGCGTAGCCTTTGCTGCCTTCGCTGCCTCAGCGAGTGTCTTTTCAATATCTTTTTAGTTTGCAAATACTGCATCACCGGTACGGGCTTCGATACGACGAACGCCTGCAGCCACACCACCTTCAGAAACAATCTTGAAAGTCACGATGTTTCCTGTGTTAGCAACGTGTGTACCTCCACAGAGTTCCTTTGAGAAGTCGCCCATAGATACCACGCGAACATCCTCTTCGTATTTTTCTCCGAAGAGAGCCATGGCTCCGGAAGCCTTCGCTGCTTCAATATTCATAACCTCTGTTACAACCGGTTCATTCTTTGCAATCTCTGCATTTACAATCTCTTCTACCTTTGCAAGTTCCTCTGCAGTCATTGCTGAGAAGTGTGCAAAGTCAAAACGAAGTCTGTCCGGTGTAACAAGAGAACCTTTTTGTTCAACATGTGAGCCGAGTACCATCTTTAGTGCTTTTTGCAATAAGTGAGTTGCACTGTGGTTTGCACATGTGTTTGCTCTGCCTTTTTCGCAAACTTTCAATGTAACAGCGTCTCCAACCTTGAACATACCTTTTGTCACAGTACCAACATGTCCAACTTTACCGCCAAGCAACTTGATCGTGTCATTCACAGTGAACTCTGCATCTGCTGTGCAGATAACGCCTTTGTCACCTTCCTGTCCACCCATGGTTGCATAGAATGGTGTCTCGTCAACAAAGATGGTTGCGTTTTCACCCTCTGTCACTGCTTCCACAAGCTCTGTCTCTGTTGTTAATACAGAAATCTTTGACTCGTGAGCTAATTTATCATATCCGACAAATGTGCTGGTAACAGCCGCATCAATCTCATCATATACGGTTGCATCTGCACCCATATAGTTTGTTACTTTACGAGCTGTACGTGCTTTTACTCTCTGTTCTTCCATTGCAGTCTTGAAGCCTTCTTCATCGATTACAAATCCAGCTTCCTCCAAGATTTCCTTTGTTAAATCTAATGGGAATCCGTAAGTATCATAAAGTTTAAAAGCATCTGCTCCTGAAAGTGCAGTCTTACCTGCTGCCTTAAGTTCATCCTGCATAGACGACAAGATGCTAAGTCCCTGGTCAATTGTCTTATTGAACTTATCTTCTTCTTGTGTTAATACTTTAAAAATAAATTCTCTCTTTTCATCCAATTCCGGATATCCGTCTTTTGAACCTTCAATTACAGTCTCACTAAGCTTTGCAAGGAATTTTCCATCAATTCCAAGAAGACGTCCGTGACGTGCTGCACGACGAATCAGACGACGAAGCACATAGCCGCGACCTTCATTCGTAGGCATAATACCGTCTGAAATCATGAATGTTGCAGAACGGATATGGTCTGTAATCAGGCGAATCGAAACATCTTTGTTCTCATCAGACTTATATTCTACATTTGCAAATTCACAAACCTTGTCGCGAAGTGCACGAATGGTATCTACATCGAAGATAGAATCTACATCCTGAACGACAGATGCAAGTCTCTCAAGACCCATACCTGTATCAATGTTCTTCTGCTCTAACTCTTCGTAATTGCCTTTTCCATCGTTATCGAACTGTGTAAATACATTGTTCCATACTTCCATATAACGGTCACAGTCACAACCTACTGTACAGTCAGGTTTGCCACAGCCGTATTTTTCACCACGGTCATAGTAAATCTCAGAACATGGACCGCAAGGACCTGAACCATGCTCCCAGAAGTTGTCTTCTTTTCCAAACTTAAAGATACGCTCCGGTGCAATGCCCATCTCCTTATTCCAGATATCAAATGCTTCCTGGTCATCCACGTATACAGACGGATAGAGTCTGTCCGGGTCAAGTCCAACTACTTCTGTAAGGAACTCCCAAGACCACTGAATTGCTTCTCTTTTGAAATAATCTCCAAATGAGAAGTTACCAAGCATCTCAAAAAATGTACCGTGACGAGCTGTCTTACCTACGTTCTCGATATCACCTGTACGAATACATTTTTGACAGGTTGTCACTCTTTTTCTCGGTGGAATCTCTGCCCCTGTAAAGTAAGGCTTGAGTGGTGCCATACCGGAATTAATCAAAAGCAAACTGTTGTCATTATGTGGAACTAGTGAAAAACTCTTCATTGCCAAATGATCTTTGCTCTCAAAGAATTCAAGAAACATTTTTCTCAGTTCGTTTACTCCATATTGTTTCATATTACTCTTCATCCTTTTCATCTTTTTTCTTGCGTAAATATCTTCCGAGCATAATGCCACCAAAGGCAGTCGCTCCAATGATTACCATTTTAATTAAGGTTTCAATCAATGTTGCCAGAAACATCTTAGTACCTCCTACTATTTCTTAAACAAACATCCAAAATATTTTAACACAAGTTCTATGCTCCTGCAAATACTTTCTGTGCATAATATACACTCTGCATTGCATCTTTTCCATAGAAATCTGCGCCAATCATATCAGCATACTCCTGATTGAGTACCGCACCGCCAACCATCACCTTGCAATCCGGTGCTTTTTCACGAAGGAGTTTGATGCACTCTTCCATACTCACAACTGTCGTTGTCATCAACGCACTAAGTCCTACCAGTTGAACATTCTGTTCAAGTACCGTATCTACAATACGTTCTGCAGACACATCCTTTCCCAAATCTATCACATCAAAGCTATAGTTTTGCAACAAGACTTTTACAATGTTTTTACCGATATCGTGAATATCGCCCTTTACAGTTGCAAGAACAATCTTCTCATTTTTGATATCTTGTTCTCCTTCTGATGACATATTCTCTTTCAGCACCTCGAATGCCTGCTTTGCTGCCTCAGCACTCATAAGAAGCTGTGGCAGGAATATCGTACCGTTCTCAAATCCTTTTCCTACGTTATCAAGTGCAGGAATTAAATATTCCTGAATGATGTCAAGTGGTTTTTGATTCTGTACTAGTTCTTTTGCCAGAGCATAAGCCTCTTCTTTGAGTCCTTTTTCAATTACTGTTTGCAAGTCCAGTTTTTTGGATATTGGAGTAACCGTTTTACTCTCTGCCTGTCCCCCACATTGCTCGATATAGGTTTGACAGTTATTATCATATCCCATCAGCGCACAGTACGAATAATATGCCTGCATCATCGCATCTGAAGACGGATTCACAATACCTGCACTGAGTCCGTTTTGCATTGCCATTGTGTAGAAATGTGAATTCACAATCGGACGATTCGGTAGCCCGAATGAAATGTTAGACACTCCAAGCACAGTTCCTACACCATATTTTTCTTTTACCATGCGAAGTGCATCCAGCGTAATTCTTGCACTCTCAGGTTCTGAACTGATGGTCAGTGTCAGAACATCTATTACAATATTCTTCTTGTCGATTCCGTATTTCTTGGCTTCTTCGATGATTTTTCCTGCAATGGCAACTCTGCCTTCTGCAGTCTCTGGTATACCATTCTCATCCAAGGTAAGTCCAACAACAACTCCTCCATATTTCTTCACGAGCGGGAATATCACATCCATAGATTCCTGCTTTCCATTCACGGAATTAACCATTGGTTTTCCATTGTAAATTCGCATAGCAGCCTCTAATGCCTTGACATTGACTGTGTCTATCTGAAGTGGCAGATTCGTGATTCCCTGAATCTCAGTTACTGCTTCCTGCATCATAGAAACCTCATCAATATCCGGAAGTCCCACATTCACATCTAAGATGTGTGCGCCTTTATCCTGCTGCGTCAATGCTTCTTTTAAAATATAATCAATATTGTGGTCTTTGAGTGCCTGTTTGAACTTGCTCTTTCCTGTAGGGTTGATCCGCTCACCAATCACCACCGGCATATCACCGATTTCTACTGCCTTTCCATAAGAAGAAACCAATGTTGCAGACTTGTAAGTCGGTTTTACAATCTTCATATCCTTGCAGGCATCCACCATAGCACGTATATGTTCCGGTGTTGTACCGCAGCATCCTCCAACCACACATGCACCATTTTGAACAATCTCTATGAGCGCAGCTGCAAATTTATCTGGTGTTACATCATAATAAGTCTGCCCATCTCTCTGCTTTGGTAAACCTGCATTCGGTTTTACTATGATTGGTAAGGATGTATACTGAGCAATCTCCTTCAAAATCGGAAGCATCTGCTCCGGTCCCATGCCGCAGTTAATACCGAGGGCATCCACACGAAGTCCTTCTAAAAGTGCAACTACAGAAGGCACATCTCCTCCTGTCAGAAGTTTCCCTCTTTCATCAAAAATCAGAGTTGAAAATACCGGCAAGTCTGTATTCTCTTTTGCAGCAAGTACCGCAGCCTTAACTTCATAAGTATCACTCATTGTCTCAATGTGAATGAGGTCCACGCCTGCCTGTGCGCCATATATCATAACTTCTTTGAAAGCCTCATATGCTTCCTTAAATTCCAAGTCACCCATCGGTTTTAAGAGTTTTCCCGTTGGTCCGATATCCAGTGCCACTACTGCATCCTTCGCCACACTTCTCACATTCTCAACTGAAGCATCTACAATCTCTTTGAGTGAATATGCCTGGTCGTGGTATTTGACAGCATTTGCTCCAAACGTATTAGTGAGTAAAATGTTACTTCCTGCCTCATAGTAACTGCGGTGAATATTTCGAATCACTTCGCTTTTCTCTATGTTCCAGTTCTCCGGCAGTTCACCTGGTTTCAGTCCCTCTTTCTGAAGAAGAGTCCCCATACCACCATCGAAAAACAATAATTCTTTTCCTAATTTTTCTTGTAACATACTTAACTCCTTTCACTGACACCTATAACTGCTGTTATCGATTTTGTCGGTGTCAACATATATCCATCCGTCATAGCAAGTCCGATGGTTTTCGAAGCATCTAGCATACAAAGTATATCCTTCTGGTGTAGAAGCGAAAAATCCCCATACCCCGGGCTGAATCTCTGTCTAAGATACAATTGTTTCGTAGATAAATCCATTGCAATCTCTTCTTGCACGTTATCACAATACTCTTCTAGCATAGCAGCCGCACATGCCTGCATCACTACTGCCTTCGTCATATCTGTAAGTTCGTATGTACGGATTTTACGGTCAACAATAAGTCCCATAGTGGCACCGAACAAGACAACCCACATACACCCTGTAAGATTCTTTTGTAAACTTTTACTTTTTATTTGTGAATTACCAAATTGCAATTCATCATCCTTTTCTGAAAGTTCAAAAAAGCGATAGATGCTCTTCAATTCACTAATCTTCTCAAGTTCCTCAAAAGATTCTTGAATCATACCCAAAGTCTTCTCGTCTATCGAAGTTTTTCCATATCCCAGATAACGAATTGCTTCCTTTGTTCGTCTATCCATCTCTATTTTCCCGCCTGATTTATGTACTCATGGTAAGCTTGTTCTAAAATTTTAAAATCA
>JAZNHX010000177.1:0-7794 GCA_045577115.1 Faecalimonas sp.
GATGTAAAACATGGGAGCAAAACACGGAAGTTTATCTATCAGCAGTGAAAACATTTTCCCGATTATTAAGAAATGGGTATATTCAGACCACGACATTTTTGTTCGTGAGTTGATTTCAAATGGTTGTGATGCCATTACAAAGTTGAAGAAGTTGGACATGATGGGCGAGTATCAGTTACCGGATGATTACAAGCCAAGTATTCAAGTGTTTGTGAATCCGGAAGAGAAGACACTCAAATTTATCGATAACGGTCTTGGAATGACAGCAGATGAAGTAGAAGAGTACATTACACAGATTGCTTTTTCCGGTGCGACAGAGTT
Organism: Faecalimonas sp.; assembly: GCA_045577115.1. Lineage (GTDB taxonomy): Bacteria > Bacillota > Clostridia > Lachnospirales > Lachnospiraceae > Faecalimonas. The sequence goes on from JAZNHX010000177.1 coordinate 322, forward strand.
CTTGGAGAAATACAAGGATAAGACAACAGAAGATGATATGATTGGTCACTTCGGTCTTGGATTCTACTCGGCATTCATGGTTGCAGATGAGGTTCATATCGATACATTGTCATACCAAGATGGTGCGAAGCCAGTACACTGGACATGTGATGGCGGAACAGAGTACGATATGGAAGATGGCACAAAAGAGACTGTCGGAACAGAGATTACCTTGTTCCTCAATGATGACTGCACGAAGTTTGCAAATGAGTATCAGGTGAGAGATATTATTGAGAAATATTGTTCATTTATGCCAGTGCCAATTTATCTCGCTAAGGAAAATGCGGAGCAAGAATACGAGACCATCGATGCGGCAGACCTCAAAGAAGATGATGTGGTTGTAGAACATATTAAAGAGGAAGATAAAGACAAAGTAAAAATCAACAAACGTCCGGTTGCACTCAATGACACACAACCACTCTGGACAAAACACCCGAATGAATGTGAGAAGGAAGACTACATTGCGTTCTATCGCAAAGTATTCATGGACTACAAAGAACCATTATTCTGGATTCATCTGAACATGGATTATCCATTTAACTTAAAGGGGATTCTCTACTTCCCGAAAATCAACACCGAGTATGATTCTGTGGAAGGCAAGATTAAGTTGTACAACAACCAGGTATTTATCGCAGATAATATTAAGGAAGTCATTCCGGAGTTCCTGATGGTATTAAAGGGTGTGATTGACTGTCCGGACTTGCCACTGAACGTATCTCGTAGTGCGCTTCAAAATGATGGATTTGTCAATAAAATTTCTGAGTACATTTCCAAGAAGGTGGCAGACAAGCTTTCCGGAATGTGCAAAACAGACAAAGAGACTTATGAAAGCTACTGGGATGACATCAGCCCATTCATCAAGTTTGGTTGCCTCAAAGATACGAAGTTCTGTGACAAGATGAGCGACTACATGCTCTTCAAGAATCTTGACCACAAGTATCTGACACTCAAGGAATGCATCGAGAACAACAAACCTGCCATTTCTGAAACAGCAGAAGATACACCGGCGGTAGAGGTGGAGACAGCAGAGGGCGAAACAATTGAGGCGGGCGCAGATGAGAAGAAGGAAGAAAAGGTTGTTATCTATTATGTAACAGATGAGCAGCAACAGAGCCAATACATCAACATGTTCAAGGCAGAGGGCAAGGATGCTGTAATTCTGACACACAATATCGATACACCATTTATTTCTCAATTAGAGCAACGCAATGAAAATGTGCAGTTCCAGAGAATTGATGCAGACTTGACAGAGGATTTCAAGGAAGAAGTGGCTGCTGACGAAGAGGAAGCATTCAAGGCAAATACCGAAGTCTTGACAGATATTTTCCGCAAAGCGTTGGAGAATGACAAATTGGATGTCAAGGTTGAGAAACTCAAAAATGAAAATGTGGCATCTATGATGACACTTTCAGAAGAAGCACGTCGCATGCAGGATATGATGAAAATGTACGGCATGATGGGCATGGATCCGGGAATGTTCGGAAATGATGCGACATTGGTACTCAATGCAAATCATCCACTTGTACAGCATGTACTGAATAACAAGGAAGGTGAACATACAACCTTATTCTGTAAGCAATTGTATGACTTGGCACTTCTTGGAAACAAACCGCTGAATCCGGAAGAGATGACAGAGTTTATCAAGAGAAGCAATGAGATTATGATGCTGTTAGCAAAATAGTGAAATTAGAAAAAACCATCATTTTGATGGTTTTTTCTGCGTATAAACCGTTAAAATGATGGTTTTTATATCTATGCCTTTAATTTCACGGTAAAGGTACATCCGCCGCCTGCCAGATTCTCAGCCGAGATATCCCCACCGATAATTGTCAGGATACGTTTTACAAGTGCAAGTCCAAGGCCGTTTCCTTCTTCTTTGCGGGTCGTGTCTGCCTGATAGAATTTATCAAACAGATGCTTAATCGCTTCTTCAGAAAGTCCCGGTCCGCTGTCCGTCACTGTAAAGACTACGTGTTTCCCTTCTTTTTTGAGGACTATTTTTAAAAGTCCACACTGAGGATTGAATTTGATTGCATTTCCAATTAGGTTGTCCCACACATGGTGCATCAGGGCTTCATTTCCTGTGTAAGTAATGTCTTCTAACTCTACATCCAGTTCAAGGTCTTTCAAAGTCCAGGCGGATTCGAGAGCCACAATGGATTGTCGAATCTGTTCGTCCAAACGGAAAGCCGTCTGATGTGTTTGAATTTCCTGATTCTCAATCTTGGAGAGTAACAAAATGTTTCCTACCAGTCTGGAAAGCCGTTTTGTATTAAACAAGATCTTTTCTACATATTCCTGATGTTCCTCGTCTAGGTCATCACAGCCTTGTAAGAGTGTTGTGTACCCTTCAATCGCATTGATAGGGGTTTTGAATTCGTGAGAAACATTTGACACAAAGTCACTTTGCAGAATCTCCGTTGATGTCAGCTCATGCGCCATCAGATTGAATCCGGAATACACTTCCTGAATCTCTTTAGAGGAAGATTCCGTCTGCAAACGAACGGAGAAATCTCCGTCTGCCACTTTTCCCATTGCATTTCTAAGTTTTTTAATCGGATCAAAGAACCATTTCGAGAAAAATATGGTTACGACCGCTCCGATAATCAAGCAAAATATCAGTACAAGCAGGAAGATTAGGAAAAGCGAGTCAATGTCTGTCAGATAGAATAGCAGTGTTGCCAATCCTAAAGCAATCAAGAGGCAGGTGAACTGCTCCGCCGCCACATAGAGCGTCATTCGCGTCCGAAGACTTAGTTTTATCTTTTTGTTTCGTATCAGTTCAAATGATTCGCGGGTTCTCATAGTTTAACCACCTTGTATCCAACACCGCGCATAGTTACGATTTTAAAGTCATCATTGTCGCGGAAACGTTCTCTGAGTCGCCCAATGTGAACATCTACGGTATGCGTGTCGCTGTCTGATTCATAGCCCCATATCTCGTCCATTAATTGTTGGCGAGTAAAAATACGACTTGGATAAGAAGCCATCTTGTAGAGCAACATAAATTCTTTTTGCGGTAATACAAAAGATTCAGTCGGTGTGGTCACAGTTAAAGAGTCACATTCTAACGTTGTTTTGCCAATCACCTGTCTGCGGTCGTTAATCATCTGGGCACGGCGCATCAGAGCCTGTACACGCAGAATCATCTCATTGACATTGACTGGCTTTACCATGTAATCGTCGGTTCCGGATAGGAATCCCATTCGCATGTCATCGAATGCATCTTTAGCTGTAATCATGAGTACCGGAGTTGTGTTTCCGGCTTCGCGAAGCTGGCTGACAAATTCATACCCGTCCATGACCGGCATCATAATATCGGAAATAATGATGTCGAAGTAATCGTTCTTCATTGCATCCAAAGCTTCCTGCCCATCGGATACACCTTTCACGGTATAGCCGTTTTTGGTAAGTACATGGGAGAAGAGCTGGCGAAGTTCACGATCATCTTCAGCAATTAATATCTTATGCATAGTTTGTCTCCTAAACAAAATTCTATATCTCTATTTTAGTAAGAGAAAAGGTCGGTGTCAACGATGTTTACACCTGTGGTTTTACAGAGCAACCAATTCCCAGAGCTCCTTCGCCGGTGTGGCACGAGATTCCGAGTGAAAGGTAGTCGCAGAGAACCTCCATTCCCGGAAAGTACGCTTTGATTTCTTCTACCCATACAGCAGTTGTCTCTTCGTCCGCTGAGGATGCTGCGAGAAGATACACATCACCCTTATCGTATGCATCCTTGAATCTAGTCTCAAAGTCATGCTTCATCGCTTCCAGCATCTCGCGTTTTGCTTTTTTCATACCACGCGCTTTTTTGTATGATTCCAAAAGTCCCACGTTGAGACTGAGGATTGGCTTAATGTTTAGTGCAGTACCAATAACAGCCGCTGCTCCGGAAATACGTCCGCCGTTTTTGAGGTGCTCCAAAGTCTCTACTGCGATATAGATAGACATCTCATTTTTTGAGCTCTCTAAGATATCTTTAATTTGCTCTGCATCATAGCCTTTTTCGATTAGTTCCACAGCATCAAGGATAGAGCGATGCATTGGTGTGGAAATGCGCCCGTTATCTACGACAAATACTTTTCCCTCAAATTCATCTTCCTGAGAAAGCATTCTCGCTGTATTGCAGGAACCGCTTAAGCCACTGCTCATTGGCATGTGCAGGATTGTTTCATATTCTTTTAAGGCCTCTCTCCAGATATCCATCACCTGCTCCGGTGAAGGTTGAGATGTAGCCGGCTTTTCTCCGTTATTCAATCGCTCAAAAAATGCATCTCGTGTAATCGACACACCTTCCAGAAACGAATCTTGTCCTATCATTAAAGGCATCGGTAGGATTTTAATCCCTAACTTGTCCGCCTCTGCCTGTGAGATTCCGCCATGACTGTCTGTCACGATTCCGATTGACTTCATATAGTCGTCCTCCTAAAACGCACAAAAATACAGGATAATCCTAGCATGTCCAGTTCAACTGAGGTTCAACTAAAGTTCAATAATTGTTGAAAAAAGAGATGCTGTGACTTACAGCACCTCATAAGCAATCTCTTTCTGTGTAAAAAATCTCTGCACCATCACATCCCATGCTTGCTCCAATGACTTATCCATCGTAAACAGATTCATGGCCGTTCCGGTTACACATTGTAATTTCTGTCCGTCGTATTTTAGATTGATGTAGAGCCCACGCACATCCTCTAATTCAAAATCTAATCCCTGTTGCTGAATCATTTTTTCGATATTGGAATCAGATAATCCGAGTACAAACTTGAAACCGAGAGGCGTTCGCTTTCCCTTAATCAGCGAGAAGCAGTATTCGCGCATATCTTTCCATAAGGCATATTCGCGTTCAGGAGCAGTTCCTTCTTCGTAAAAGTCTTTCTTTAGATATCCATCCATCGTAAAGGTACCAAAGGTCATAAGCTCTCCTTCGATAAATAGAAATGGATCGAACGTTTCCGATAATAATAATTTTGACATGCATTCTTTGACATCTGTCAGTGATAAAGCAATCATGCACGGGCCTCCTTTGTATTTTTTCTCATAAAGTAAATCGCAATAAATAGTGTTACAACCTCTCCAAGCGGTACGGTTGCCCAGATTCCGACAATGCCAAGAAGCGGGGCCAGTATCTTTACAAATAAGATGCTGAGTGCACAACCTCGAAGCAGGCATAACGTAAGTGAGAGAGCAGGCTTGGCAGTGGATTGGAAATATCCTACTGCAAACATATTTATCCCCATCGCAAGCATTCCGGCAAAATAAATGCGGATTGCTGTCGGTGACATAGCGAGAATCTCCTCATTAGGATTGAGGAAGATGTATGTAAATAGGTTTGGAACCACAAGTCCCAGAATTGTCGGAATTGAACAGATTGCAAGTGCCGTCTTTATACCAAGACCCCTTACGCCATCTATTCGCTCATGAAATCCTGCACCATAGTTGGTGGAGAGAATCGGCTGTGCGGCCTGATTGATTCCATTACACATGCAGGTGACAATGATTGCCGAGTTGCAGATTACTCCATACATGGCAACGCCGGTGTCGCCTGCGCATTTTAACAGTTCAATATTAAAGATAAAGATTACGATGCCGGATGTAATGTCAATCAAGAAACTGGTAAATCCATTTTTAAAAATGCGACCAATCTGGACAAAACTAAATGCTTCTAATGAAAATTTTAGTCCGTTTGTTTTGGAAACAAAGTGGAACAATAAAATCATGATTGTACATAGAGAGCCGAGTACACTTGCAATAGCAGCGCCTGCCATGCCCATATTCAAAGGAAATACAAATACGATGTCCAATATTACATTTAAAACACCGCCTGATACCACGGCAACCATCGCGAGCTTTGGAGCACCATCATTTCTTACAAAAGTCTGTAAGAGCGATGAAAATGAAAAGGCGCTCAGTCCCAGAATGACATATGGTGCGTAATTGCGAACATATGGCATAGTCACTTCCGTTGCTCCGAGAAAGCGTACAAGCGGTTCCATGTATATGTAGAGAATAACGGTCAGTAGAAGACACGTAATCGCATTCAAGAGGATGGACAACGTAAAATAGCATCTGCCAAGCTTCTCATCGCCACTACCTCGTGCAATAGACATTAGAACGGAGCCGCCAACGCCAAATAACAATCCGGTTCCGAAGAAAATGTTAAATAATGGCAGGATAATATTGAGAGCCGCCATAGCATCAGCTCCGATTCCTTTTCCGATGATAATTGTGTCTGCAAGTATGTATATCGAGGTTACCATATTTGCCATAATGGCAGGAAATAGGTAACGAAAAAATATTTTTGAAACAGGTTCTGTTAATAATCGATTCGTCTGCATAAAATACTCCTTATTATAAGAATCTATTACCATGAAGTATAGTATAACAGATACAAGAGAAAAATACATTCTCTTTTTGGCAAAAGTTGACTTTTGTGCTCCAAAACAGTATCATAAAAAGGTAAGAAAAAAGGAGAAACGATATGAATCAGACAGATAGATTATTTCATTTATTAGAGACTGCAACTTCTCGTTTTCACACGGTGAAAGCTGTTGAGGAGGAGCTTCAGAAAAATGGATTTGAGAAATTATATTTAAAGAAAAGATGGCAACTGAAAAAAGGTGGAAAATATATGGTTATGCACCATGGTTCCACGATATTTGCCTTTACAGTTGGAAAGGATTTTGAGGCGGGAGACAGCTTCCGTATTGCAGCATCCCACGGAGACTTTCCGGGATTCCAGATTAAGCCGAATGCGGGCTTGGAAAACGGCGGATACCTGCAGCTCAATACCGAAGGCTACGGTGGTGCTATCCTCTCGACATGGATGGATAGACCGCTTTCAGTGGCAGGACGTGTGGTATTAAAATCTGATGATGTATTTAAGCCAGAGGTTCGCCTATTAGATATGAAGAAACCGGTTCTAATCATTCCGAATCTTGCGATTCATTTTAACCGCGAGATGAACAAGGGTGTAGAACTCCGCAAGCAGGTGGAAATGATTCCGATTTACGGCACTGCTTCAGAGAAGCTTACAAAGGATGCATTTGTAGAGGCTATTGCGAAGGCTCTTGATGTTGCGAAGGAAGATATTCTGGACTATGAATTGATGATTTACAATATAGATAAGCCGTGTTTTGTGGGACTTGAAGATGAGTTTGTATCGTCGCCGAGACTGGATAACTTAACTTCGACACAGGCACTTATCGAAGGTATCACAGCTGAGCAGCGCACAAGAGGCATTAATATGATGATCGTGTTTGATCATGAGGAAGTAGGTAGCCGTTCAAAACAGGGTGCGGCATCCACACTTGTTGCAACGTATTTGGAAAAAATCTATGCATCTTTGGAACTTGATAAACAAGATGTAACCAATGCGATGGAAGAGAGCCTTTTCATGTCGGTGGACGTTAGCCACGCATTTAATCCAAATTA
>JAZNHX010000178.1:0-23127 GCA_045577115.1 Faecalimonas sp.
ATACATTTGACCAAGTACTTGCAGTGAGCGATGCTGAATTAAAGGTTGGTAACCCAACAGTAGCAGGTGCAACAGTTACAGCTTCTGTAATTGGTGACGGAAAAGCTAAAAAAGTTATCGTTTACAAGTATAAGAGAAAAACTGGATACCATAAGAAAAACGGTCACAGACAACAGTATACAGCAGTTAAGATTGAAAAGATCAACGCTTAATTAGATGTTATGACTAAGGTAACCATTTACAAAAATGTAAAAAAAGAATGTGTGGGTTTCAAAGCACTCGGACATGCCGACTATGCTGAGGAAGGCGAAGACATTGTATGTGCCGCAATTTCCATTCTAACGATTAATACGATGAATGCAATTGAGACATTCACTGATGCGGATGTTTCCTTGGAGACGGATGAAGAGATTGGTTTTATTGAGTATCGTCTTGATGAACCGACCAAAGAGACCTCATTACTATTGGACACCATGGTCTTAGGATTACAGACAATGGTGGACGACGAAAATTATGCAGAATATATCGATTTATTATTTGAGGAGGTGTAACACCATGATGAATTTAAACCTTCAATTTTTCGCTCATAAAAAAGGAGTTGGTTCTACAAAGAACGGTAGAGACTCAGAATCTAAGAGATTAGGTGCGAAAAGAGCTGACGGACAATTTGTAAAAGCTGGAAACATTCTTTACAGACAACGTGGAACAAAGATTCACCCAGGTATCAACGTAGGACGTGGCGGTGATGATACATTGTTCGCATTAGTTGACGGTGTTGTAAGATTCGAAAGAAAAGGAAGAGATAAGAAACAAGTTTCTATCTATCCAGTAGCTGAGTAATCAGAAATGCAAAATAGGCTTCAAATCGATTGGTTTGAAGCCTTGTTTTTTGTTTGAAATTTATATATAATATTCGTACAAGGCAGAACCAAGTAGATAGGAAAACAGTTGTTGAGCTTGCTTAAATAACTTTTTTCCTATCTATTTGGTGAGCAAAGCGACCTCGAAAACGGATGTTTTCGAGGTGACTGCCTTACTAAGAAAAAGTAGGTGATAAACATGTTTGCAGACAGAGCGAAGATATATATACGTTCCGGAAAAGGCGGAGATGGTCATGTGAGCTTTCGAAGAGAACTCTATGTACCGAACGGCGGTCCGGACGGTGGAGACGGCGGACGCGGTGGAGATGTGATTTTCGAAGTGGACGAGGGTCTTAATACATTGGTGGATTATCGTCATAAAAGAAAATTTGCGGCAAAAGACGGCGAGCAAGGTGGTAAGAGAAAATGTCACGGCGCAGATGCAGATGATATCATTTTGAAGGTGCCGGAGGGAACCGTTATTAAAGAAGCGGAGACAGGAAAGGTCATCGCAGATATGTCGGGTGACAATCGCAGACAGGTAATCCTAAAAGGCGGACGTGGTGGACTTGGTAATCAGCATTTTGCCACAGCAACGATGCAGATTCCAAAGTATGCACAGCCGGGACAACCTGCGCAAGAACTGGAGGTTCTTCTGGAACTCAAAGTAATTGCAGATGTGGGACTTGTTGGTTTTCCAAATGTTGGTAAATCTACATTGTTATCTCGTGTGACAAATGCGAATCCTAAGATTGCAAACTATCATTTCACGACGCTTAATCCAAACTTGGGTGTCGTAGACTTAGAGGGAAGTGAGGGCTTTGTCATTGCAGACATTCCTGGACTTATTGAAGGCGCTTCTCAGGGAATTGGGCTGGGACATGAGTTCCTTCGTCATATTGAACGTACCAAGATGATGATTCATGTTGTGGATGCGGCTTCTTCGGAAGGACGAGATCCAATTGATGACATTTATAAAATCAATGCGGAATTAAAGGCATACAACGAAGAGATTGCAACTCGCCCGCAGGTGATTGCAGCGAACAAGACGGATTTGATTTTTTCAGGGGATGAGGATCCGGTTGAGATGATTCGTGCTGAGTTTGAACCGCAGGGGATCAAGGTGTTTGCAATATCCGGTGTTTCTGGTGAAGGAATTAAGGAACTCCTTTACTATGTCAATGAACAGCTTAAGACCTTGGATTCAAAACCGATTGTATTTAAACAGGAATACTTCCCAGAGGATGAACTTATCTACATTGACTTGCCTTACACAGTGGAAGTGGAAGACGGCATGTATGTTGTGGAAGGTCCTAAGATTGAAAAAATGCTTGGATACACGAATCTGGATTCAGAAAAAGGCTTTGCATTCTTTAACAAATTCTTGAAAGATTCAGGTATTTTGGATGAGTTGGAAGCAAAAGGAATTGAGGAAGGCGATACCGTTCGTATGTACGGTTTGCAATTCGATTACTACAAATAGAGGAGAAACATTATGACTTCAAAACAGAGAGCATATTTAAGAAGCTTGGCAATGACAATGGACCCAATCTTTCAGATTGGAAAGTCAAGCCTGACGCCGGAATTTACAACAGCAATTAGTGAAGCGTTAGAAGCGCGCGAACTTATCAAAATCAGCGTGCTTCAGAATTGCATGGATGATCCGAAGGAACTTGCAGCAGTTCTTGCAGAACGTACTCGTTCACAAGTTGTACAAGTTGTAGGTAAGAAAATCACACTTTATAAAGAAGGTAAGGATGATAAAAAGAAGATTGTATTGCCATAATATAATCTGAGGTGATTATATGAAAATTGGAATTATGGGAGGCACATTTGACCCAATTCACAGCGGGCATCTGATGCTGGGATGTTTTGCAAGAGATTTATTTGCTTTAGATGAGATATGGTTTATGCCAAATGGGACACCGCCACACAAGGTGAGCGATAGTATCGAGTCTCGGACAAAACACAGAGTAGAGATGGTCAAAAGAGGCATTTCCAATGAGAAGAATTTTGTCTTGCAATTATATGAGGTAGAAAATCAAGAAGTGAACTATTCGTATCTTACGATGGAGCATTTTAGAGAGATTTATCCGGAACACGAATTTTACTTTATTATTGGTGCGGATTCTTTATTCAATATTGAAAAATGGAAATGTCCGGAGAGACTTCTGAAGTCCTGTGTGATTTTGGCTGCATATCGTGACGGAAAAAACAAACAAGAAATGGATGAACAGATTGCATATCTGAATCAAAAATATGAAGCAAATATACATCTGTTAAACACACCGAATGTAGACATCTCATCCAGTGAGATTCGTAAGAAACTAAAATTGCACGAAGATGTCAGCGACGTTATGCCGACTTGTGTCTATGAGTATATCCTTGAAAATCAGTTGTATGAGGAATCAGAACATGAATCAGATTAAACTAGAACAGACTAAAATAAAGGTGAAGAATATTCTACCTCCGAAGCGATACGAACATACATTGGGTGTTATGTATACAGCGGCTGCATTGGCAATGAGATATCATGAAGATATGTATCATGCATTATTTGCAGGACTATTGCATGATTGTGCAAAAGGATTTTCGGAAAGTGCCATTATCACTTTATGTAATTCATTTCGAATACCAATTTCAGATGTGGAGCGTAAGAATCCGGGACTTTTACATGCAAAACTTGGAGCTATACTTGCCGAGAGAGAGTATGGTATTATGGATACTTATATTACAGATGCCATTGCATGTCATACAACAGGACGCCCGAAAATGACCCTTTTGGACAAGATTCTCTATGTGGCTGATTATATGGAGCCTAATCGCTGTGAGGCATTGAATTTGGGCGAAATACGGCGTTTGGCGTTTGAGGATATAGATGAATGCCTTTACGCTATATTAGAGTCTACAGTGGCATATTTGAAGCAAAAAGACGCTGTTATTGATCCGATGACAGAAGAAACATACTTGTATTATAAAAAAGAATGGAACAAATAGACGGAAGGAGAACATATATGGAACAATCAAAGAAAATGGTGAAACTTGCTTATGAAGCATTAGATGAGAAACAAGGCGAAGATATTAAAGTGATTGATATTTCAGCGATATCTGTACTTGCTGATTATTTTATTATTGCAAATGGTTCTAATGACAGCCAGGTGAGAGCATTGGTTGAGAATGTGGAAGAGAAACTCAGTAAAGAAGGCTTTGAGCCAAAGCAAAGAGAAGGATATGGACTTGGCAGTTGGGTTCTACTTGATTTTGGAAATATTATTGTACATGTATTTGACAAAGAAAATCGTCTGTTTTATGATTTGGAGAGAATCTGGAGAGACGGAAAGTATATCGATGTAGAGAATCTGTAAGAAATATTGATAGGTTCGGAGTATAACCGAACCTATTTTTTTCATGTAATAGGAATATCTATTTTATAAAAGGAGTGGTTAATCGTGAGTTGTGATGTAGATGCGGTGTTTCGCGAAATTGAAAAAAATGAAACAAAATACATAAAATTTTGGGAAGATATATGTAATATAGAGACGGTTTCCAATGATAAGGAAGCTCTTGATGGATTGGTAGATTTTATCAATGAATTTGCCTTGGCAGAAGGATTTACAGTAAAGAGAACACCTTTTGAGAAATGTGGGGATTTCCTTACGATTGATATGAATGAAGGCGCAGAAAAAGGATATCTGTTCCTTGCGCATATGGATACAGTGCATGTAAAGGGTAAATTCGGTTATCCCCCGGTAAAAATAGAAGGAAATAAAATGGTAGGACCAGGAGTTATTGATTGCAAAGGAGGTATTGCAGTTGCACTCCTTGTCATGAAATCACTTAAAACATTAGGATATGATAAACATCTTCGTTTAATGCTTACATCGGATGAAGAGATATCCAACTCTTTGGGCGGTGAAAAGGAAATAGAGTTTATTAAGAATACGGCTGCAGGATTTAAAGGTGCATTCAACTGCGAAGTGGCACGCGATGGGGAAGTGGTTGTTTCCAGAAAAGGTATTCTCCGTATCAGAATCCACATTACCGGAAAACCATCTCATGCAGGTATTGATTACTTTGCCGGAGTAAGCGCCATTCGTGAGGCGGCGTATAAGATTATTGACTTGGAATCAAAGAGTAAAGAAGGCGCCACGACTTATAATTGCGGTATTATTCAGGGCGGTGATATGTTCAATATTGTTCCGGCTAAATGTACTATGTCTGTTGATGTGCGTGTGAATTCTATAGAAGACATGGAAGCTGCATATAAGGTTGTCGAAGCAGTTGCAACAAATAGTTATGTAGAAGGTAGCAAAGCCGAGTTGGAACTTTTGAGCAGACGTATGCCAATGATGCGAACAAAAGAGACGAATGAACTCTTTGCAAAACTGAGAGAAGTAAGTCTGGCTAATGGACTTGGTGATTTGATTCCAATCGAGTCGGGTGGTGGATCTGATTCCGCATACACACAGCTGGCAGGAGTGCCAAGTATATGCGCGGTAGGAGCCTGTGGCGATTACTGTCATACGGTTCATGAATATGCCGAGATGGATTCTCTTGTGAAGAGAGCAAAATTATTAGCGGCAACAACAATTGCATAATTAGCATAATTAAAAAGCTACTGTAAGTATCAATAATAGAAATGTTACAGTAGCTTTGTTCTTACATCATAGGCATCTTATATCTAAATGAATTAGAAAAATCTAAATACACCGATAACTTTACCGAGAATCTCACAATTCATGACGATAATAGGGTCCATGTTATCGTTTTCTGGTTGGAGACGATAGTAGCCTTCTTCTTTATAGAAAGTCTTAACAGTAGCACTGTCATCTACAAGTGCAACAACAATCTCTCCATTAGAAGCAGTCTGGCGTTTTTCTACCAATACATAATCTCCATCATAAATACCGACATTCACCATACTTTCGCCTCTAACGGTTAACATGAACGTGTCGTTATTAGGCATAAATTCCATTGGAATAGGGAAGTAGTTGGTAATATTTTGCTCTGCGAGAATAGGTTCTCCTGCAGCAACTTGTCCTACCATAGGCACGTTCACCATTTCACGTCTTGTTAAATTAAATGTATCATCAATAATTTCGATTGCACGTGGCTTTGTTGGGTCACGTCTGATGTATCCGTTTTTCTCTAAAGATTCCAAATGCGCATGTACAGAAGAAGTGGAGCGAAGATTCACTGCCTCACAAATCTCACGTACAGCTGGTGGATATCCGATGCGCAATAGTTCTGATTTTATATATTCCAAAATTTCCATTTGTTTTTTACTAATTTTACCCTGTCCCATTGTATATGACCTCCTAAAATTCTTGTCTATATTCGTATAGTAACACAGAAAAAACAAAAAAGCAAACAAATGTTTAGAAAATATGTTCGATTTTGTGTTGACAAACACTTGTTCGTGTGTTAAAGTAAAAATACGAACAGAACAATTGTTCGGAATAGATGTTCGATTTTGGAGAGTATAATTTAAGGGGATAGATTTTTATGACAGTACAAGAGAGAAAAGAAAGAGCCAGAATGAAAAAGAGAAGACAACTTGCAAAGAGAAGAATGATTTTGTTGTTGGTAGCATTATTTGTAATCACAGTTGGAAGTATTGTATATGGAAGCATTTTTTCATCCGCAAAGGATCCGGCAACAGATATACCACAATACAAGTATTATAAGAGCATTACAATTGAGCAAGGTGATTCCCTTTGGAGTATCGCACAAGAATATCGCACTGATGCATATGAGGATGCACAGGAATACATTGATGAATTGATTCAATTAAATGGATTAACCTCCAAGACTATTCATGAAGGACAACATTTGATGATTAGTTATTATGATACAGAGATTCGTTAAGAATCCGTGAGAGTGGCTCTCCCTATGGCTGTTATTGGAGTGAAGTGACTTCGTAACAGCCGTTTTTATTTGATACACATCTATACGACAAACACTAATTTTTCCAAAAGATATAGACAGAAAAATCCATATATGCTATAATATCAATATAAAGAACGCAATTTATCGAAAGGATTACGTTTATGGCTAAAGATATTAAAACCTACTATGAACAACTATACATAGACAATACACTGCGTTTACGTGAGATTCTTCGCACCTTGCCATCCTTTGTCAGAGATTATTTTCGTGCGATTGAACCTTCTACATCCTCTAAAACACGAATTTCTTACGCATACGATATTCGTGTTTTCTTTGCCTTTTTAATTGAAAACAACCCTGTTTTTCGCGATTACACGACGTCTCAGTTTTCGTTACAGGACTTAGAACGCGTGGAATCTATTGATATTGAAGAATATCTGGATTATTTGAAGGTATATAAGACTGCAGATGATAAACAGATTACCAATACGGAACGAGGTCTTGCACGCAAGTTCTCAGCATTGTGTAGTCTATACAGATACCTTTATAAGCATAAATACATTTCACAGAATCCAACGGTTTTCGTTGACAAACCAAAGATTCACGATAAAGCGATTATTCGTTTGGATGTGGATGAAGTTGCCATGCTTTTGGATTATGTTGAGGATTGTGGTCATCAATTGACCGGTCAAAAAAAGGTTTATTACGAAAAGACTCGAACGCGTGATCTTGCAATTTTAACGTTATTATTAGGTACTGGAATTCGTGTGTCTGAATGCGTTGGCTTAGATATTAATGATGTAGATTTTAAAAATAATGGAATTAAAGTTACACGGAAAGGTGGCAATGAAATGGTTGTATACTTTGGTGATGAAGTCAGAGATGCTCTGGAAAACTATCTGGAGACTACCAGAGCAGCGGCCACTCCTCTCCCATCTCATGAAAATGCGCTTTTCCTTTCTACGCAAAGAAAACGTATGGGCGTGCAGGCGGTCGAGAATATGGTAAAGAAATATGCGCGGCAGGTGACTCCGAATAAGAAAATTACACCTCATAAGCTTCGCAGTACCTATGGAACCAACCTATACAAAGAAACAGGCGATATTTATCTTGTAGCAGATGTTCTAGGCCATAAGGATGTGAATACAACCCGTAAACATTACGCTGCAATTGATGAGGACCGTCGCAGACAGGCTGCATCTGCAGTGAAATTGAGAGAATAAAAATAGAAATGCCGACAACATGAAGTTGCCGGCAATGTTTTATAACTTTTCTGAATCTAACACGATTGTAAAAGGACCATCATTTACAAGTGAAACCTTCATATCTGCGCCAAAGCTTCCTTTTTCTACAACTGGAACGTTTTCTTTGCATTTAGCAATGATGTATTCATACATCTCTTCTGCCATATCAGGGGCACCTGATTCGATAAAACTTGGTCGGTTTCCTTTTTTACAGTTAGCGTATAATGTGAATTGCGAAATTAATAGCATTTCTCCATTCACATCAGCTAATGACAGGTTTGTTTTTCCGTTTTCATCTTCAAAGATACGAAGTCCAACCATCTTCCTAACCATTTTATCGGCAATTTCCTTTGTATCATTTTGCCCGACACCGATCAAAATCATATATCCTTTACCAATCTGTCCGATTACTTCTTCGTCAACCGTCACAGAAGCCTCTGAAACGCGCTGTATTACAAATTTCATGTTTGTTCTAATCCTCCTTAACCACTCTTGTAAGTTTGAATATACAAGCTAAAATAAGCCATATATAGCATGCTTTATTATTTTATCACAGGAATGTTATGGTCTCAACTTGTAATTTTACAAGAAATACGATACTATAAGCAGAGGAAACAGGTAAGAAAGGATTTATATGGATGAAATTACAACAACTTCTCAGTTATACGCGAAAAGCTGTCGACGATTATCAGATGATTGATGACGGTGATCATATTGCGGTTGGTATCTCCGGCGGAAAAGATAGTCTCACACTGCTCTATGCACTGCACGGCCTAAAACGCTTTTATCCGAAGAAATTCACCCTCAGTGCAATTACGGTTAATCTTGGGTATGAAAAGTTCGATACGGCGCCTTTAAGAGCAGTCTGTGATGAGTTAGAGGTTCCATACACGGTTGTAGACACAGAGATTGCGCATATATTATTTGAAGAACGCAAGGAATCCAATCCTTGTTCGTTGTGTGCCAAGATGCGAAAGGGCGCACTCAATGACGCCGTAAAGGAAATGGGTTGTAATAAGGTTGCATACGCGCATCACAAGGATGACATTATTGAGACTATGCTACTCTCTTTAATCTTTGAAGGAAGATTTCATTCTTTTTCTCCAAAGACATATTTGGACCGCATGGATTTGACTGTGATCCGACCGATGATGTATGTAGATGAAATGGACGTCATCGGATTCCAACACAAATATAATCTTCCGGTGGCGAAGAGCCGCTGTCCAATTGATGGATTTACAAAGCGCGAATATGCGAAAGACCTTGTGAAACAATTAAACATGGAACATCCGGGAGCAAGAAATCGTATGTTCACTGCAATTTTAAATGGAAATATCTCCGGTTGGCCGGAACGTATTACTCCATACAAATAAAGAAGGTGTCGGAAATATCCGGCACCTTTCTCAGTATAATTGCATTATAATCTAGGTTTCTCAATTTTGTTCTTTAGGTTCACATAGTCCATAATGGCTTTCGCTGTTCCGCCAATACCAAGCTTGGCACTATTTAGGCAGAGATCGTAGCTCTTTGCATCACCCCATGTTTTGTTTGTATAATAGTTATAATAACTTGCACGTTTCTTATCTGTTTTGATAATGATGTCTTTTGCTTTTGCATCAGTTAAGTCGTAAATACGGGCAACTCGACGGATACGGGCCTCCATATCAGCATAGATAAATACGTTTACAACATTATCATAATCCTCCAAAGCGTAGTCTGCACAACGACCTACCATGATACATGAACCTTCGTCTGCAATCTTTTTGATTGTATCGAATTGTGCAAGAAATACCTTGTGGTTAATCGGCATATCAGCAAACGAACTTGGGGAATAACCGAGAGAATATGTATCCATAATCAACGAATATAATAAACTGTTGGAAGGTTTTTCATCGTGTGTCTCAAAGAGTTCCTCGCAGAGACCACTTTCTTTCGCCGCTCTTTTTAACATTTCTTTGTCGTACAATTTGAATCCCATGTCATGAGCCAGAGTTGCGCCAATTTCATGACCGCCGCTACCGTATTGTCTTCCTATGGTGATAATTGTTTTGTTTTGTGCCATATATTTCACGCTCCTTGTTTCTGTAGTGCTATATTATTAGTATACAATAATTCATTTTAATTGTATATTATTTTCTAATTTTTTGAGCAATTTTTGGAAATACTCTGGTAATGGTGCATCGACTTCCAGATATTCACCGGTTCTTGGATGCTTGATACCAATAATTTTGGCGTGAAGTGTCTGGCCCTGTAATTTACACGGAGCCTTTGCAGGACCATAAACTACATCACCAAGCAACGGATGTCCGATGCTGGCCATATGAACTCGAATCTGATGCGTTCTTCCAGTCTCAAGTCGACACTCAATATATGTGTAATTATGGAAACGTTGCAGTACTTTATAGTGTGTAATCGCTTCTTTTCCATTCTTGTGGTTGATGCTCATTTTTTTGCGATCTACCGGATGGCGTCCGATTGGTGCATCAACAGTACCTGCATTATCTTTTAAAACACCATGTACAATGGCATAATAAACACGTGTAATGGAATGAAGTTTTAACTGTTCTGCAATATCGTTATGAGTGAAATCATTTTTACACACCAAAAGAGAACCCGTGGTATCCATATCAATGCGATGAACAATTCCCGGTCTCATAACACCATTAATTCCAGATAAATCATCTTTGCAGTAATACATCAACGCATTGACAAGTGTTCCGGAATAATGACCCGCAGACGGATGAACGACCATGCCTTTTGGCTTATTAACCACAAGCAAATCAGAATCCTCATATAAAACTTCAAGAGGAATATCCTCGGCAACGATATCCGGCTCTTTTAATTCCGGTTCTATAAGTGCTAATGAATCTCCGGAATTCAACTTATAGTTTGCTTTGATGCTCTTATGATTGATAGTCACCTGTCCGTCTTTTATCAATTTTTGGATATAGGATCTGGACATTTCAGGAAGTGTATCAGATAAATATTTATCAATACGTTCTCCTGCCTGTTCGTCCTCTATGATAAACTCTAATGACATATTTTTCTTCACCTATCCTTGTGTTTTGCTGCGTTTTGGATTTAATTTCTGAAACAACATATCGATATCTTCTTCTTTGTAATAAAATAATAACAGAATAATAAGGCCAAAGGTTGCAATGGTTGCAAAGATATCGGCAACATTAAAGATTGGAAAATTTATCAGTTCAAAATATAGGAAATCCACAACATATTGAAATCGCACGCGATCAATCATGTTTCCGATAGCACCTATCATAATAGAAAGCATGCATACACGAAGCCATAGATAGTGTTTTGTCTGTGGCATACGAATGTATAGGTATACAATAAAAAACAAGGTGATACTTGCAATAATCAAAAAGAAGGCTTGTTGATTTTGTAGAAATCCAAAAGCAGCACCTCTGTTTTCCAAGTAACGCAATTCAAATACGCCATCTATTAAAGGAATCGGATTCCCCTGTAAATGGGTTATTGCAAGATATTTCGTATATTGATCCAAAGCGACGCCTAAGATTACGGCAATCAATCCAACGATATAGATCATATAACAACACTCCTTTTTAAATATATAAGTAAATCGTTACATAGTAACGCCCTTTTTTCGTCTGAGAAATTGTTTCGATGTATTGAAAACGACCAAGACCTCTCACAGAAACAATGTCATTTTCTTTCATTTGATAACCGTTTGATGTAACTAATTTGCCATTTACAAATACCTTTCCTGCCTCTATATAAGCCACCATTTTACTTCGCGATGAGGCAAATGCCAACGCAAGTAGACTGTCAAGACGTAGTGAAGAAACGGTTCCGCTGATTTCTTTCACACCAGGCTTATATGAAATATCCTGCAATTCTTCTGTGCTGATCATAACAGATGTATGACGAATGCGTGTCACTTCTTCCAATAAGAATTGTTCCATGGATTTGTGTGCAAAGACCAGAGCATACTCTTCTTCCACAAGAATATCGCCGAGCTTACAGCGCTCGATTCCAAGATTCAATATGGAACCCAGATAGTCACGATGTGATAGTTTTTCCGAGAATTTTTTTTGTAAAGGCTCGATTTTTAACACCGAAATCGGATAATTCTTTTCATAACAAAGAGCATCAGGTAGAAATACAGCCATCTGACGCTCTGAGAAATCATATCCACCAAATGTTTCATAACGCGAATACAATTCGGATTTTGGTGTTGTATGAAGAATATTCAATTCATTAAGATTTAAAAAATCTGAATAGGTAACAATGCTACGTTGATAAGCAATCTTAGAGAGCTCAATCAATCGTTTTTGTAACATCAATTCTTCTTTTTGCATAAATTATTCCTAATATCTTGTCTTGATTGACGGCACATCAAAGGAAGTACCCAGTAAATCCTGCAAATCACCGGAAATATCAACATTTGTCGGTGTTACAAGGAATATGTAATTTGAAATCTTTTGTAAATTACCATTAATTGCAAAAGTTGCTCCTGATGTAAAGTCAATAATTCTTTGTGCAATCTCAAGATCCATTCCTTCTAAATTAAGAATAACGGTTCGTCCACTGAGCAAAGTCTCAGTAATCTCTCTAGCATCATCTACGGCTGTTGGCTTAATAACACATACTTCCATGCTTGCTCTTCTTGCAGGCTGACGCATTGGTGTTACTTTACTGCCTGTAGCTGATGTTCTTCTATCATCATAGAAATCATCTTCATCATCGTTGTAATCTGCTTTTTTATTTTTCTTAAAGAAACTTTTTTTAGGTGTATCCTCGAAATCATCATCTTCATCGAAGAAATCATCCTCAAAATCATCTTCGTCATCTAATTTCATAATGGATAAAAACTTATCTAATACACTCATATTTACACTCCTATTCTCCCTATTAAATATGATATTCTCTCGCACCAAAAATTCCCGTTCCAACACGTACCATCGTTGCACCTTCTTCTATTGCAACCTGATAATCATTGGTCATTCCCATAGAAAGAATATCGACACTAACATTATCAATGTTTTTACTTCTTATGTCAACAGATAATTTCTGTAAACGTGCAAAAATACTACGATTTTCCTCTGGATTTTCGACAAAGGGTGCAATTGTCATAAGACCTTTGATACGTACATGCGGAAATGTTGCAATTGTTTCAACAGCAGACAATACTTCGTCCACTTTAAAACCGAATTTGCTCATCTCTTCTGCAACATTGACTTCAATTAATATAGGAACGATGCACTCTTTTTTTGCAGCTTCTTTTTCAATAGTCTCTGCCAGACGAACAGAATCCACAGAATGGATGAGCGTTGCCTTTCCAACCACTTGTTTTACTTTGTTTGTCTGCAAATGTCCAATTAAATGCCAATTAATATCCTGTGGTAGTTGTAGATGCTTTTCTGATAATTCCTGTACTTTGTTTTCACCAAAATCTCGAACCCCGAGCCCATATACTTCATCTAACATGGATACTGGCTTCGTTTTGCTGACTGCAATCAAGGTAATCTCCTCTCTTGTACGCTTTGCTTTCTTACATGCTTCCCTGATATTCTGCTCTACTTTTTGTAAATTTTCTGCAAGCATTGCATCCTCCTTAAAAGACAACATCATTTTCTTTGATGTTTTGACTGTCTAAGGCAATGTGGTCGTAATTGGATAGACCAAAACTATTGCCTTCTTCTATGATGTAATAATCATCACTTTCGCATAGTATTTTAATTTGTTTAAATACAGCATATCCTTTGTTGATGCTGTAGACGCCTGTTAGTGAACGAGTTTCTTTAAGCGGATATATTTCCGCAGAATCCGGTTTCAGGAGTACATCTCCCTCCTCGAATTCGCCCGGGTCCAAATAGATCATCTCGTCTTCCTCATAGTATACAGTGACACGCAAAAACTCTGTAATTTCATTGCCGTCGGAATCCTTGCGCTGTCTCATAACACCGTCGCTGCTACTATCGCCACCTAAAGTGAGAAACGTATTTGGTACAACATAAAAATCTTTTGTGGTCTCAGCAGATTTTGGAATCTTAAGTCCCGTTTCATCCTCTAGAATGAGCTCAATATCAAGATATCTTTCAGAGACATATCGCACCATAGAATTGTCAAAAGAAAGACAAAGCACCGGTGTCTCTTTGGCTTCCACAAAGGAAATTCCTGCACGAATTTCTTGATTGTCTTTTTTGAAATTAACTGTCACGGTAGTTTTTTCGGCAAGTGCAGCTTTGGTTTCATCGCTCACCTCAACAAGCAACTTCCACTGGTCATTTGTTACCAGTTTATAAATAGGTTCACCAGAATCAATGTGGCTGTTGTTAGAAAATTCCGTTTTTTTGTAATTAACTTTGCGCAAATGTTCAGAAGTTACATTCTCAACAGACAAATCCTCAAGTCCATCTAATGAATAGACAAGCACCCCATCCTTTGCAGAGGTTTTGACAGCGACTTCGGAAAGGTTTCCTGATGAAAGTATCTTCTCCAGTTGGTCAGATTTACTGTGACTGGAAATTCTGTCAAGGGAGCCCTGAAGTTCATTTTTTAATTGATAAGTAGATGCAAAATCATTTTCTTGAAATTGATTATTATATGCCTGAATTCTTCGAAGTAGCGCTCCGCGTTCTTCATCCGTCAAATGAACTTCTGTGTCTGAAGAGGTCTCTTCAAAAAGCAACTTTTCACTCGAAAGCGTATAGACTTTTGTGCCAACACGAACTTTACTCGTCTCTTCAGCAAAATAGTTGACATATCCGGATGCGTCGGTATGAACAACTATTTCATCTCTGATCGCGAGACCGGTGTAAGCGTTGTCCTTGAGAATAGAACCCTGACGCACTTCATATACAGTGATATGCGGAGCTGTAATATACATAATAATTGTTGCTATCAGATAGACAAAAATAATTCCAAAAATAACAAGTCCGATATTTAAGTGTTTTCTTTTTCGATATTTAATAATATTGTCTTCTTGCTTATTTCCTGTCATAGTTTGTTTAAAGCACTCCCATTTAAATAATTAAAATCTTTTCCTTGATAAGCATCTTGCATCTGCATTTTATAAAGTAAATCATCCTGAAGCTTCCACCAACTGGTATTCCAATTTGAAAAATCTGCATCTTCTTCAGGAACTCGACTAAATAAGCGTTCTACAACAATATTCGGTGCAAGATGTGTCAAAAAAGCAATCACTCGTTCTAAATATTCTTCTTTTGAACATACTGTAATTGTACCATCTTTATATTGCTTCGACAACTTCGTATTTTTAGCAATATAAAGAGAATGTAGTTTCACAATATCAATATTCAGAGCCGACATAATCTTTGCTGTTTCAATGGTATCACGCATACTATCCCAAGGGAGATTCAGTATGATATGTGTACAGATTGTAAACGGATATTTTTTTATCTGCATAACAGCATCGAGATATTCTGCAAGACCATGGCCTCGATCTATGTGGTCCAATGTATGATAATTTGCCGTTTGAAGACCTAACTCCAGATTGATATAGATCTGGTGTGTTTGATAAATATCCATTAAGACATCAAGATAATCTGTCCTGATACAGTCCGGGCGTGTGGATATAGATATTTCCACAATAGCAGGCTCCGATGCGGCCGCAAGCATATAGCTTCTGAATTGTTCCAGAGGCATAAATGTATTCGTATAATTTTGAAAATAAGCAATGTATTTTTGTGCTTTATATTTAGCTGAAATCAATGTTTTTGTCTTTTGAATCTGCTCTTTAACAGAGACAGAAGCATCCAGTGCTTCAAAACCTGTTCCTACTTCCGAACAAAAGCTGCAACCGCTTCCGTGTATTCGATTCGGACATGTAATTGGTAAATTAATTGGCAGCTTATATACTTTTTCCCCATATTTTTCTTTTAAATAATCAGAATACTTGTAATACAAAATCTTCTCTTTCATGAATAAAATTCTCTTTCTTGACGATACTATCCTTGTAGATACCAGAAATAAGGAGGAAACACATATGAAAATGTTCGATAACATTAGCCTTACACTCGTCATTATTGGTGCACTTAACTGGTTATTAATTGGTGTCTTCCGTTTTGACCTCGTGGCTTTTCTGTTCGGAAACATGACCTTACTTTCCAGAATCGTCTATATTCTCGTAGGATTATGCGGTTTGTATTTGATTACGTTTTATGGACGCATCAACGACCGAAGAGATTAGTAGATATATGAAAAAAGGGTTCTCTATGAAGAACCCTTTTCTATTTTATCGCTCTTAATAAAGATGTCATGTTGTCATACAGATTTCTTCTGGATGTTGCCCCCATCATGATTGTAATGAACGGTGTTTGTTCAGAATCATGTCCATATAATAAAATGCAAGAACCTGCATCAAATGTATTGCCTGTCTTGCCGCCAATCAGAGTAACTCCCTGCGGAACTTCTCTGCCACCGTTTATAAATTGATTGGACTGCGGCCATGTTGTCGTTCTGCTTGAACCGTCTGACTGCGTGATAACAGCACTATAACTTGTTGCCGAAATCATCTGTAAGAATAACTCATTCTTAATACATTCGTTAAAAATCAAATACAAGTCATAAGCGGTTGTATAATGATCCTCGTGATGGTATCCATGTGGATTCACAAAATGTGTATTGGTTGCACCTAAAGCGAGTGCTTCTTGATTCATCAATTCTACAAAAGCATCTGAGCTCCCGGAAATATGTTCTGCGATTGCAACAGCACAGTCGTTGCCGGAAGGCAGCATAAGTCCATATAGTAGATCTTTGAGCATTAACACATCACCTTTTTGCAGATGTGCAGTTGAGGAATCAGAAGGAACATCCACAGCATTCTTGCTGACAGTCACATATTCATCTAAATCTCCATATTTTAACGCGACATAAGCTGTTAAAATCTTAGTCGTACTTGCAGGATACAATTGTTCGTTGACACTTTCTGAATATATAATCTCTTGATTCTCTATGTCAAAAAACAGTGCTCCATGAAATTTATCATTCCTATGAAACGCTTCAAAATCCACATCCTGTTTCGGTACACACAGTTCATCCGCAAATAGTTCTGCCTGATGAACAGATGCGCGATAGGCCTCTGTTTCATAATGCTTGACACAATTGCGTGAGGATGTAAGATAAACAATGCCAAAAATGACTGTTAAAACGAACAACGCTGTACACATCAGACGAATGCGAAGTTCTCTTTTTCTATTTCTGCGTCTTCTACGCTTTTTATTTATACATTTCACGCCAATCCAAATCTCCTCTGTCAAGTGCAAGAACAATTAATTCTGCGGTAGCAAGGTTTGTAGCCATCGGAATGTTATACACATCACAAAGGCGAACCACATCATTTACATTTGGTTCATGTGGTTTTGGCTCCATTGGATCGCGCAAGAAAATTAACGCATCGATTTCATTTTGCACAATTTGGCTTCCAAGCTGCTGGGTTCCGCCAAGATGTCCTGCTAAATATTTATGAATGGTTAAATTGGTGACCTCTTCAATCAATCTACCGGTTGTTCCTGTTGCATACAAATTGTGTTTCGATAAGATACCCTTGTATGCGATACAAAAGTTCTGCATAAGTGCCTTTTTAGAGTCGTGTGCAATTAAACCAATATTCATTCCATAATACTCCTTTTAGTATTTTTTCGGTTGCAAACTTACATTGAGAACAAAGCCAATTCCCATGTAAAAACATACGATGGATGTTAATCCGGAACTGACAAATGGCAAAGATAAGCCGGTGTTCGGTAAGATTCCGGTTGCTACGCCCATGTTAATAAAACTTTGGAACCCAATTAATGCCGCCATTCCACCACAGATGATTTGTCCGGCTAAATTCTGGGATCTTATACCAATTATAATACATTGTATAATAATTAACAATAACAAAAATACAACAATGCAACAACCGACAAATCCTAACTCTTCACCAATAATTGCAAAGATAAAGTCTGTTTCTGCTTCTAATAAAAAGTTTCCGTTTTTTACGGATGTAGTTGTGTTGTTATTTAATCCTTTTCCCTGTAATTGTCCGGAACCTATGGCCATAATTGAGTTTAACTGCTGATATCCGGTATCAGTTGCATACTCTTCCGGATAGAGCCATGCTAAGATTCGTTCCTGCTGATAAGGTTTTAGAAACGGTTGATTTGGCATGACAGCCACAGTTAAAAAAATAATCAACGAAGGTATGGCAATTGCAAGTACAGTCAGAATGAACTTGTAATCTAAGCCTGCCAAGAACATTAACACACAGAATACAGCTGCAATACAGATTGTATTGGAAAGATTCGGTTGTGTAACAATCAAATACAAAGACGGTGCCACAAGGAGAATACTTTTTATGATCATTTTCGGTTCATTGATTCTGTTTTCATGATTCATAAAAAATTTGGCAAAGAATAAAATTAAACAAATCTTTGTCAAATCCGATGGTTGAAAGGTCGTGAATTTGAGGTCAATCCAACGCTGAGCACCATTATAATTTACTCCAAAGAATTCTACACAGAGTAACAGTATAATATTGACAATGTAGATGACCCAATAAAAATTAAGCACCCACTCAAAGTCAATCACAGAGATTATAAGCATAGCAACAACACCCAGAGCCACGCCGATAACTTGCTTGGTCTGAGCGGAAGGCAATGCACTTCCTACTGCTAATATACCGATGGTAGAAAGTAAAAGTACTGCGATGACAAGTGTAAAATTAAAGTTTTTTAATTCATATTTTTTTAAAAATTTCACGAATCTTCTCCCATGAGTTTTATGTAAATATAGGAACGAGTCATCTTGACATCGAATTCCTCCGGAATTACTTCCACATATTTTGAAATAGTCTTGAATAATTCCGATTGTATTTTTTCAATTGTATCGGGTGTACAGTTTACGCGGTCTGAAACAAGAAGCGATTTCAACCTGTCTTTTGCAACGGAAACGGATGCGTTTCTGTTCTTTGTTTCAAATACGTTCATTGCCTGACACCCCCCTATCTTGCTTTGGATTTGTTAAATATTTTTCCTAAAAATCCATTGCGAGTATCAAGGTTCAAAAACGGTACTTCTTCTCCTGTAATGCGCTTGCAAATGTTAAGAAATGCTTTTCCGGAAAGGGAATCTGTACCAATCACCGGTTCTCCCTGATTGGTAGCAACCACAATCTGCTCATCATCCGGAACAGCGCCTAAAAGAGGAACACCAAGAATCTCTGTTACATCCTCCACGGACATCATGTCACCGCGTTTTACCATTGCCATGCGAATGCGGTTGATGACAAGCTCCACTTTCTTAATGTTATTTTTTTCTAATAATCCGATAATGCGGTCTGCATCGCGGATTGCAGAGACCTCGGGGGTTGTGACAACAATCGCACGATGTGCGCCCGCAATCGCATTTTGGAAGCCCTGTTCTATTCCCGCAGGACAGTCTAACAGTATATAATCAAATTCCTCTGCCAGTTCTTCTGTCAGTTTTCTGACCTGCCCCGGAGATACGGCAGATTTATCTTTTGTCTGTGCAGATGGCAGTAAATATAAGTTTTCGTAGCGTTTGTCTTTGATAAGAGCCTGCTTCATACGGCAATTACCTTCAATGACATCTACTAAATTGTAGACGATACGATTTTCAAGACCCATGACCACGTCAAGATTCCGAAGTCCCAAATCTGTGTCAATCACTACTACTTTTTTATT
Source organism: Faecalimonas sp. (assembly GCA_045577115.1). GTDB lineage: Bacteria > Bacillota > Clostridia > Lachnospirales > Lachnospiraceae > Faecalimonas. Next base: position 19,680 of record JAZNHX010000178.1, read on the forward strand.
TAATTTTGCAAGTCCCACTCCAATATTAGCTGTTGTTGTGGTCTTGCCTACGCCACCTTTTCCTGATGTGATTACCATCACTTCACCCATGTTATCGTCCTCCTTTATGTTTTGATTGTCCTCGTGGGTATTTTGGCGTATCTTTTGTTTCTTAATCACCATGCGTTTCAGTACCGAGTGAACCGGCACCACCCTGTAGCAGGTCTGCATCCGTAGCAATGCCAAAATATTTGCGCACAATGTCTCTTCCAAGTTCTGCAGTGTATCCTGAACTGTAACCATTTGCAATTCGGGTTGCAACCGCTATTTCCGGCTGTTCGCTTGGTGCAAAGCCCACAAAGAGAACATGGTCTGCATGCGTGTTACTCTGCTGTGCTGTTCCGGTCTTTCCTGCAAGTGAGATACCTGCATTTCTGAGAACCTCGAAACGTGCATCTTTTGCAACCATGGCTTCCATTCCGTTATGAACAAGGTTGAAGGTTGAATCACTGACTTCAGTCACCTGATTGAATATCTTTGGTTTAAACTCAACAATCAGAGCACCATCCTTGTCTGTTACCTTATATAGCAGTGTTAAGTCATATACAGTTCCTTTGTTTGCCACACCGGTGATATATTTTGCAATCTGGCTCGTAGAGTACACATGAGTACCTTGTCCGATTGCTGAACGCACAGCGTCCTCGTCACTGATGTTTGGAGTTCTTTCTGCAATTTCAAGTCCGGATGTTTCCCCAAGTCCGAACATCTCTGCGTATTTTCTGATTTTGTCTGTGCCAATATTGGAGTTATAATTTCCGGCAGATGACAAACCAAGTCTAAAACCAACCTCATAGAAAAAGTTGTTGCAAGAATTGGCAATTCCACCCACCACGTTCAAACTTCCATGAGATCCCGGATAGACCCAACACTTCGGATTTGGTGAAACATTGGTATATGGACCATAGCAACCGATTATAGAACCTCCGTTAATGACACCCTCTGTCAAACCTGCGATGGAGCTTAATGGTTTAAAGGTCGAACCGGGTGCAGTTAATTCCTGCGTTGCCTTGTTGTAAAATGGCAAAGACGAATTCGCATATACCTGGTTGTAGTAAGCAACATCCATTGTATTTGCCAAACGATTATTATCGTATCCCGGATAAGAAGCACAGACTAATGTTCTTCCCGATGAGGTCTCCGTCATCACCATAGACCCCGTAGAAGGCTCCACACCGAGTTGTCCCGGTTTGATTTCCAGAGATTCGATTTTTGAATACATAAACGAATATGCGCTGTATCCGCTCAAAAGCTGGTTGTACATTTTTTGGTCATATTCCAGAACACCTTGGTCATATAATAAAATACAAATCATGTTGCCTGAAATCGTACCGTCTTTAATCATGTAGCGATATACCAGTTTCTCAAACTCGAAATCTGTTTTTAGATAATCGGAAATGTATGCAATGATACCTTGGTACAACTCATTCGAATCGGAATACTTGCTGTCTGTATCAATATATTTTTGAATCACAGACGAATCAATCCAGTTCTGTGCTATGGCATGATTCAGATACTCATAAAGGTTAATAGTTTCGTTTTTCCATGCCTTGTAGGTTGCATCACTTGTGTCAATGTTAGATTTTACAAGAATCTCCTTATTGATTAAAAGCTGTGTTGCAATGTAGTTCATATACGCCTGCTGTTCTTTTGGCAAAGCTTTGTATGCTGGTGAAGTTGGAGACTCCATATAGGATACAATCTTTGCAATTGCGCTCTCCTGTCTTGCTGAAAAACGAGAATATACAGTCTTTTCCGTAGAGGTAGCATCTTCTTCCGCAAAATGACTGGTATCAAGAATCTGATTGCCTATAAACGCGTAATAAACATCTCCAATTGGTATGATTACATCAGATGCTTCTCCGTTTGGATTTCGTGTATAATCTAAAATATTATTTAATTTTCGTAAAATAATACCGGACAACTTTTCCTCAATCAATTTGTAGGCTGTTATCTGCAAGTCTTTGTCCAGAGTTAAATACACATCATTTCCGGCTTCCGGTTCGGTAATTACTTTTGAATCCAGAATTTTACCGACATCATTTACATATACGATTTTTTCACCCTTGGTTCCCTGTAAATACTCATCCATAACCTGTTCAATGCCGGATTTTCCGACAATGTCGGTCAGAGTATATTTCTTCTGTTGTTTTTTTGACATGTTGTCATATTCATCTTGAGAAATTTTTCCTGTATATCCGAGTATGGCTGCAAAATATTCACTGTCCGGATATACACGCAGGGATTCTTCGCCGATGCTGATGCCTTGCAATTCACGCATGTTCTCTTTAATTGCCGCAACTGTTGCAACACTTACATCCGAAGCAATTGTCGTTGCAATATACCTCTGAAAACTGTTGAGATTCATATGATATCGCACAGTTACAATCTGAAGTATACGCTGTGGACTATATTTTGTTGTATCAACTCCAAATCCATAGCCACCCGTTTTTCGCTTGTTCGCGCACAAAAAACCCATGACATCCTGTGGAGTTGACATATCGAGAGTTTTGTCTTTTGAATCGCCCAGATTTTTCTTTTTCAATTCATCTATTGTTCTCAGACCATAGATGTCTGCAAGAAAACGTAGGCGCTTGTTGCCTTCGGCATATTGAAATTGATATTCTCCTTTTTCATAAACAATACCAAAGTCATTATTTACGGAATCACCGTTTGCTTCAATTAAATCAATTACAGTATTGATTGTTTCATTGATAAGCTTATTTTTTTGCTTGGAATCATCATAGGAACCGTTGTCTTCTATCTGTACAGAATAAGCAAGACGGTTTGTTGCCAGAATCTCCCCATCTCGGTCATAGATATTGCCTCTTGTTCCAGTTGTAATCACTTTTTTACTGATAGACAGCGTATAGTTTTCGAGATAATCCTCTCCGTTTACAATCTGAAGAACGAAGAGTTTGTGCACTACAATCAGTGATAACAGACTAAAAAACGCTATCAGCACAACGAGTCTTGATTTGAACACGCTTGCAAAAAAATCTTTTATATTACTAAACAAATTTACTTGCACTCCTTTTTTCTTCTGCTTCCAGTTTCTTGTTGATGTTCAGAATAATCTGATACAAAATAATAGTTACCAGAATGGTATATATCAGTTCTGGGATGATAACACTTTTTAAATAATATAAATATTGGAACTTGCTTCGCATGACAAACATGAAAATACATACGCTGTTCCCGTATAAAAAATCACTTGCTGCTATCAAAATAAGCGGCAGTTTGATATCATCATCATAAAATATTTTTCGAAAGAATCCGTTGGCGTAGCCAAGCACCATATATATTAGTGCATTTATTCCAATCTATTCTTTAATTTTATTATCTACTTAAAGGCCGGATATAAAACCGACCAACATTCCTTCTTTTTTGCCTCGCATAATACCATAGGTTT
>JAZNHX010000179.1:0-14288 GCA_045577115.1 Faecalimonas sp.
CTGCCCAGAAGGGCAACAAAAACTTGCAGAAAAAGTCAATTAGGAGTATAGTGAAGTTGCGATTCAGTACCTGATACATTATCAGAGTTTCTATGAGTGGATTCTAACTCATTAAATCCTAAAGTAAATTTACGCAATCTATATAAGATTTTAATGTTTACAAAATGATTCAAATAAGATATAGTTGTATTAAGAATATTGGAAAGGACGTGAATCTATGAAATTACCAAAATATTTTTCGGGAAGTATTCGTTTGGGTAAAAAGGAACATTGTGATGCAAATGCAGCAAAAAGATTACACAATGAATTAGAAAAAGGTATACGAAGCATGAAAAAAGGTGATGTTTATACACTTGACGAGGCGTGGAAGGAGATAGATCTTATTTAATCATGGATATAGAGTATATAATAAATATTTCTAAGGATGCTCTTGATGATATAACGTCTATCAAGAGATATATTCTTAGCACATTTAAATACCGCGAATATGCGGAAAACTTTTCAATCAAAATCAAGAAATCAATTCAAAAATTAAAATTATTCCCTAAAGCAAATAAGAAAACTGAATACTCAATAGAAGGATTAGATATTTATTATAAACCATGTAATACATATTTGATTTTTTATGTTGTGCATGACAACGTAATTACTGTTATTCGAATTTTAAAAGATAGAATGTACTGGCAAAATGTTATGGAACAAATGCAAAATCAATTGACCGATGTAAGGTAGTGTGATACAATTCAAAGAAGAAAATTTAAGAAGAGCAGAGTAAGAATGTATGCGTCAAGTGCCTGCCGGACGGGGAGTTGTCGGTGGGACGAAGAGTAATACTCGCGGTATATGTTCTGCATCCCGCTGCTGCACATGACAGATATTATAAGAAAACACAAAAATACCTGCTATGCAGCTTAAAGGATTACTGCAAAGGAGGTATTTTTTATGAGAAAAATAAAACAACAATTTGTTGATTCATCCAAAGAAATGAAGAATCTCAGCACGCTGGTACTGACAGCACTTTTTATTGCACTTGGAATTGTTCTGGGGCAATTCAGTGTTCAGATTACGCAGGATGTAAAAGTAGGAGTGTCATTTGTTGCAACACAGCTTACGGCAACCTTATTTGGACCGGTTGTCGGTGGCCTTATGGGCGGTGTGGCTGATATTCTGAAATTCATTATCAAGCCGACAGGCGCCTTTTCTATCCTGTGGACGCTCAATGCGATTGTAGGACCGATGCTCTATGGTGTTATGCTTTACAAGAAAAAATTCACACTTTGGCGTGTGCTTTTGTCCAAAACAGTTGTTGCGATTGTAGTGAATGTGCTTATGTCATGTACATGGTCTGCAATTCTGTATGGAAGTGCATTCTTGGCTGTGATACCGGTGAAACTCTTGCAACAGGCCATTCAGGTACCTGTTCAGTCCGTTATCTTTTATTTATTTGTAAAAGCTTTGCAAAAAGCAAAAGTATTTCCACAACTGAGATAGACAGAAAGTTTTATCATGTGCTATAATAGTAGAATGATTTTTTAGGAGGTTTGTGCTATGAGTTACGCAGATAAAGTTTTTATTGATATGTGCCGCGACATCATCGATAACGGTGTCAGCACAGAAGGAGAAAAAGTTCGCCCAAAATGGGAGGACGGTACATATGCTTATACCATGAAAAAATTCTGCGTGGTAAACCGTTATGATTTATCAAAGGAGTTTCCGGCGCTGACACTCCGCCGCACAGGAATTAAAAGCTGTGTGGACGAGCTTCTGTGGATTTGGCAGAGAAAGTCAAACAATATCCATGATTTAAAACCACACATTTGGGACAGTTGGGCTGATGAAGACGGTTCTATCGGAAAAGCTTACGGATATCAGATGGGTGTGAAGCACCAGTATAAAGAAGGTATGATGGATCAGGTGGACCGCGTGCTTTATGATTTAAAACACAATCCGTACAGTCGTCGTATCATGACAAATATCTATGTGCATCAGGATTTGCATGAGATGAATCTCTATCCATGTGCATACAGTATGACATTTAATGTGACGAAAAAAGAAGGTTCAGACAAACTTGTCTTAAATGCAATTTTGAACCAACGCTCACAGGACGTTCTTGCAGCAAATAACTGGAACGTGTGTCAGTACGCAGTGCTTGTGCATATGTTCGCGCAAGTTTCTGACATGGAAGTGGGAGAGTTCGTGCATGTAATTGCGGATGCACACATTTATGACAAACACATTCCGCTCGTGGAGGAACTGATTTCCAGAGAACCGTATCCGGCACCGAAGTTCTGGCTGAATCCTGAGATTAAGAACTTCTATGATTTTACACCGGATGATGTGCGCCTCGATGATTACGAGACAGGACCGCAAATTAAGAATATTCCAATCGCCGTTTAGGAGGTAACTATATGAATTTAAATGTTGCAGTAGATAAGAACTGGGCAATCGGTAAGGAAAATAAATTATTGGTCAGTATTCCGCAGGATATGAAATTTTTTCGCGAGACAACGATGGGTAAGGTTGTTGTGATGGGAAGAAAGACATTGGAAAGTTTTCCGGGCGGACAACCGCTGAAAAAGAGAACGAACATCGTTATTACAAGAGATAAGAATTACAGCGTCAAAGATGCGATTGTTGTTCACAGTGTCGAAGAGGCATTGGAGGAACTGAAACAGTATCCTACAGAGGATGTTTATGTGATTGGTGGAGACAGTATTTACAGACAAATGCTGCCATACTGTGATATAGCACATGTGACAAAAATCAATCATGCTTATGAAGCAGACACCTATTTTCCGAATCTCGATGAGAAAGAGGAGTGGCTTGTGACGGGTGTGAGCGATGAGCAGACTTATTTTGACTTAGAATATGAATTTGTGAGATATGAGAGAGTGAAATAACTTATGAAGAAAATTACCGGCAATAAATTACTCGTAAAAGCTCTTAAGGAAGAGGGTGTGGATATCCTCTTTGGTTATCCGGGAGCCTGTACTATCGATATCAGTGATGAATTATATAAACAGGATCACACAAAAGTTGTGTTACCGAGACACGAGCAAGCGCTTGTACATGCAGCAGATGCCTATGCACGTTCCACAGGTAAGGTGGGCGTTTGTCTGGTGACAAGTGGACCTGGTGCAACGAACCTTGTGACAGGTATTGCAACAGCAAACTATGACAGTGTACCGCTTGTGTGCTTCACCGGTCAGGTAGCAAGACATTTGATTGGAAATGATGCGTTTCAGGAAGTTGATATAGTAGGAATTACAAGAAGTATCTGTAAATACGGTGTAACCGTGCAGCGCAGAGAAGACTTGGGAAGAATTATCAAAGAAGCATTCCACATTGCAAGAACCGGAAGACCGGGACCTGTTGTGGTGGACCTTCCGAAAGATGTGATGGCAGAGCTTGGGGATGCAGAGTATCCGGAGACTGTGAATATTCGCGGTTATAAGCCGAATCCAGGCGTACATATCGGTCAGTTAAAACGAGCAATTAAGATGCTTAAAAAGGCAGAGAAACCTTTGTTCCTTGCAGGCGGTGGTGTGAATATTGCCGGTGCGAATGAGAACTTTACGAAGATTGTAGATATTACCAAGATTCCGGTTGTTACAACGATTATGGGTAGAGGTGCCATCCCGACAGATCATCCGATGTATATCGGTAACCTTGGTATGCATGGAATGTATGCAGCCAACATGGCGGTCGGTGAATGTGACCTTCTGTTCTCAATCGGAACAAGATTCAACGACAGAATCACAGGTAAGCTTCACGAATTTGCTCCAAATGCACAGATTGTACATATCGATATTGACACAGGTTCTATTTCAAGAAATGTGCATGTGGATGTGCCGATTGTAGCAGATGCAAAAGAGGCAACCGAGAAGATATTAGAATATGTGGAGGAAAATGAACAGACGGAATGGCTTGCTCAGATTGATGCTTGGAAAAATGAGCATCCACTGACCATGAAGAATCAGGTAAAACTCACTCCACAGAAGATTATTGAGACGATTAACGAGACGTTTGATGAGGCAATTGTCGTGACAGATGTAGGACAGCATCAGATGTTTACGACACAATATTTGGCACTGAACGAGAAGAAACAGCTTCTTACTTCCGGTGGACTTGGAACGATGGGCTATGGCTTCCCTGGAGCAATCGGTGCGAAGCTTGGCAATCCGAACACACCGGTTATCATGATATCCGGAGATGGCGGTATGCAGATGAACATTCAGGAGTTTGCAACAGCAGTGCTCCAGGAACTTCCGGTTATTTTATGTGTATTTAACAACACATATCTCGGAATGGTTCGCCAGTGGCAAAAATTATTCCATGGCAAGCGTTATTCCATGACGTGCCTGCGTTCCGGTAAAGCTTGTGAGGGAAAATGTGGAACCGAGGGCTGCGAATGTCCACCATATACACCTGATTTTGTGAAATTAGCAGAAAGCTATGGTGCAAAAGGACTTCGCGTGTTTAAACCGGAAGATGTCAAGGCGGCTTTTGAGGAGGCACGTCAGAATACAAAGACACCAACACTGATCGAGTTCATTATCGATCCGGAAGACTTGGTATACCCAATGGTAAAACCGGGCGGAACATTAGAAGAACTCATTATGGATTGTTAGGAAGGAGGGCTTGAGCGATGAATGGAACAATGAAAAAAAGATGGATTTCGTTATTTGTAGAGAATCAGGTCGGTGTACTTCCTAAGATATCCGGACTGTTTTCAGGAAAGTTATACAACCTTGACAGTCTTACTGTAGGTCCGACAGAAGATCCGACGGTATCAAGAATGACGATTGCAACATCCAGCGATGATGAGACATTTGAACAGATTAAAAAGCAACTCAACAAGATGGTTGAAGTTATCAAAGTAGTAGACTTTACCGATTGCTCTGTCTGCATGAAAGAGCTTCTTTACGTAAAGGTGAAGAAGATTAACAGACATGAGAAGGAAGAATTGTTCCAGATAGCACAGTCCTTTCAGGCGAGAATCGTCGATTACGGAAAAGACAGTTTGCTTTTGGAATTCGTTCATTCCTCAACAAAGAACGATGCAATCATCAAGTTGATGAAAGAAGAATTCCAGTCCATCGAGGTTGTACGCGGTGGAAGTGTGGGTATTGAGGCCATTAATATGACACAGAGATAATGAAGGAGAAATAGACATGAGCAATAGACAGATTGATTGGTCAAACCTAGGTTTTGGCTATATCCAAACAGACAAAAGATATGTATCAAATTTTAAGAATGGCGCATGGGATGACGGTGTACTCACAGAGGATGCGAACATCGTTCTCAGCGAGTGTGCAGGTGTTCTTCAGTATGCACAGACCATTTTTGAAGGACTCAAAGCATATAGAACAGAAGACGGGCGTATCGTTACATTCCGTCCGGACCTCAACGCGCAGAGAATGGTAGACAGTGCGAAGAGATTAGAGATGCCGGCGTTTCCGGTTGACAGATTTGTAGAGGCAGTAGAAAAAGTTGTGGCTGCAAATGCAGACTTTGTTCCACCATACGGCTCGGGTGCAACACTGTACCTTCGTCCATATATGTTCGGTAGCAATCCGGTTATCGGTGTTAAACCTGCTGATGAATATCAGTTCCGTATCTTTGCAACACCGGTAGGACCTTACTTCAAGGGTGGCGCAAAACCAATTACCATTCGTGTGTGTGATTTTGACCGTGCAGCACCACATGGAACCGGACACATCAAGGCAGGTCTCAACTACGCGATGAGCTTACATGCAATCGTAGATGCACACAATCAGGGATATGATGAAAATATGTATCTTGATTCTGCTACCAGAACAAAAGTAGAAGAGACTGGCGGAGCGAACTTTATCTTCATCACAAAAGATGGTAAGCTCGTAACTCCAAAATCAGATACTATTCTTCCGTCAATCACAAGACGTTCTCTTTGCTACGTGGCAAAAGAGTATCTTGGTATGGAAGTGGAAGAGAGAGAAGTATATTTAAGCGAAGTGAAAGACTTTGCTGAGTGCGGTCTCTGTGGAACAGCAGCAGTTATTTCTCCTGTAGGAAAAATTGTTGACCATGGAACAGAAATCTGTCTCCCAAGTGGAATGGAAGAAATGGGACCGATTACAAAGAAATTATATGATACATTGACCGGAATTCAGATGGGAAGAATCGAAGCTTCGGAAGGATGGATTCATGAGATTAAATAAGTAGAAGAAATGGACATCTCCTTATTTCTGTGATACAATTCATAGGATAAGGAGATTTTCTATGGACGCATACACAAGTTTTGCTTCTGTCTATGATACATTTATGGATAATATTCCATACGAAGAGTGGGCAGAATACTTAGTAGATTTGTTAAAAGAATATGGTATTCGTGACGGTCTTGTGTTAGACCTCGGCTGTGGAACCGGCAATATGACGGAGCTTCTTGCATCAGCAGGGTATGATATGATTGGCGTGGACAATGCGGAAGAGATGCTTGAGATTGCGATGGAGAAGCGAGAAAAGTCCGGACATGATATTCTGTATCTCTTACAGGACATGCGGGAGTTCGAACTCTATGGAACCGTGAAGGCGATTGTGAGCATCTGCGATTCCATCAACTACATCACAGAGGAAGCAGATTTGCTTGAGGTGTTCCGTTTGACCAATAATTATCTGGACCCGAAGGGAATCTTTATCTTTGACTTCAACACGGTTTATAAGTATCGTGAAGTGCTTGGCAATCAGACGATTGCAGAGGACAGAGAAGACTGTAGCTTCATCTGGGATAATTATTATTACGAAGATGAGCAGATCAATGAGTATGAACTCAGTCTCTTTATTAAGGAAAATGATTCTGATTTGTATCGCAAATATCAGGAGATGCATTATCAGAAGGCATATGATTTGAAAACAATCAAAGGATTGGTGGAAGAATCCGGGTTGGAATATGTAACAGCATTTGACGCGTTTACACGGAATCAACCGACAAAAGAAAGTGAGCGTATCTATGTAGTTGCAAGGGAGAAAGGAAAATAACATGAGTGATTATATTGTAAGAGCAACCGCTGCGGGTGGTCAGGTGCGTGCATTTGCAGCGACAACAAGAGATGTGGTAGAGACAGCGCGTGCGGCGCATGGGACAAGCCCGGTTGCAACAGCGGCACTTGGAAGACTTCTGACAGCAGGGGCTATGATGGGAAGTATGATGAAGAATGAGAAGGACTTACTTACCATCAAGATTCAGTGTGACGGACCGATTAAGGGACTCACAGTGACAGCCGATATACACGGAAACGTCAAAGGGTTTGTGGAAGAACCAATCGTAATTCTTCCGGCAAGTGAGAAAGGGAAATTAGATGTAGCAAAGGCACTGGGCTTGGGTGTCTTAAGTGTCATCAAAGACATGGGACTCAAGGAGCCATATGTTGGAGATACTATTTTGACAACGAGCGAGATTGCAGAGGATTTGACATATTATTTTGCAACATCAGAGCAGGTTCCGTCATCTGTTGGACTCGGTGTTTTGATGGAGAAGGACAATACCGTCAAACAGGCAGGCGGATTTATCATTCAAGTAATGCCGTTTGTGGAAGATGAAGTTGTAACAAAACTCGAAGAAAATATTGCAAAATTAGAGCCTGTGACAAGTATGCTTGACAAAGGCATGACACCGGAGCAGATTTTAGAGACTGTTCTGGAAGGAATGGACGTGGAATTTACAGATACGATGCCGACGCAGTTCAGATGTAGCTGTTCAAAGTCACGCGTGGAGAAAGCACTGATTAGTATCGGCAGAAAAGATATTCAGGAAATGATTGATGACGGGAAAGAGATTGAAATGCATTGTCATTTCTGCAACACCAGTTATCCATTTACAGTGGAAGAGTTAAAGGAAATCTTGAAGAAAAGCAGATAGGGGGCTTTGATTATGAGACAGGGATTCGTAAAAGTAGCAGCAGTAACTCCAAATGTGAGAGTGGCAGATGTAGAGTACAACACACAGGAAATCTGTAAAAAAATTGATGAGACAGTGGCAAATGGAGCAAAGATTGTAGTGTTTCCTGAGCTGTGTGTGACAGGTTATACATGTGGGGATTTGTTTGCACAGAGTGCTCTTTTGATGGCAACTGAAGCTGCATTAAAAGAGATTGTAGCACATACGGAAGGAAAAGATGCACTCATCTTTGTGGGGCTTCCTTATGTGGTGAGAAATAAAGTATATAATGTGGCTGCGGCAATCAATCAAGGACAACTTCTCGGATTAACAACGAAGACCTTTTTGCCAAACTATGGAGAAGGCTATGAGATGAGACAGTTCCAGCCGGGACCAAAGAAAGCAGACTGGATTTGGTACGAGGGAGATGAGATTCCATTTGGACCGAAGATTCTGTACTCATGCTATGAGATGCCAAATTTAGTTGTATCAGCAGAGATTTGTGAGGATGTGTGGGCTCCGATTCCACCGAGCGTGGAGGCGGCTCTTATGGGGGCAACTGTGATTGTAAACTGTTCTGCAAGTGCGGAGGCAGTCGGCAAGGATGATTATCGACAGAAACTGATTACAGGTCAGTCAGCAAGACTGATTGCAGGATATATTTATGCAAATGCAGGCGAAGGCGAATCTACGACAGACTTAGTCTATGGTGGCCACAATGTAATCGCAGAAAATGGGTTTGTTTTGAAGGAATCCAACCGTTTTGTGAACGAGACCATTTACAGCGAGATTGACATCGAGCGATTGGTAGCAGAGAGAAGCAAAAATACGACGTTCCAGGCAATTGAGGATCGTCAGGATGTAATTGATGTTCCATTTTCACTTGAAGTAGAAGACACAGAACTGACAAGAACAATCGAAGCGATGCCGTTCGTGCCAAGTAGCCAAGAAGAATGTCAAAAGCGATGCGAAGAGATTTTGACCATTCAGGCGATGGGACTTAAGAAACGTTTGGAGCATACACACTGCGAAAGCGCAGTTGTTGGAATTTCAGGTGGGCTCGATTCTACGTTGGCACTCTTAGTAGTTGCTAAAGCATTTGACATGTTGGGAATTCCGCGAAACAAGATTGAAAGCGTAACAATGCCATGTTTTGGAACTACAGACAGAACCTATCAGAATGCATGCAAGATGACACAGAAGTTGGGTGCAAATCTGACAGAAGTGAACATCAAAGATGCAGTTCGCACGCATTTTAGAGATATCGGACAACCGGAGGACAAGCATGATGTGACATTTGAAAATGCACAGGCGAGAGAGCGCACTCAGGTACTGATGGATATCGCGAATATGACAGGTGGTATGGTAATCGGTACCGGCGACATGTCAGAACTTGCACTCGGATGGGCAACATACAATGGTGATCATATGTCGATGTACGGTGTGAATGGTTCAGTGCCGAAGAGCTTGGTGCGTCATCTGGTGAGATATTATGCGGATACCTGCGAGGATAAAGAACTGAGTGACGTACTTTACGATGTGCTTGATACACCGGTAAGTCCGGAACTTCTTCCACCAAAGGACGGTGAGATTGCGCAGAAGACAGAGGACCTGGTGGGACCTTATGAATTGCATGATTTCTACTTGTACTATGTGCTTCGTTTCGGATTTGCACCAAGCAAGATTTATAGACTTGCGAAGTATACATTCGCAGCAATCTATGATGATGAGACGATTTTAAAATGGCTTAAGAAGTTTTATTGGAGATTCTTCAGCCAGCAGTTCAAGCGTTCTTGTCTGCCGGACGGACCAAAGGTTGGAAGCGTGGATGTATCGCCAAGAGGCGGACTCCGCATGCCAAGTGATGCATGTGTGAATGTGTGGATTAAGGAACTGGAAAATTTACAGTAAAGTTTAGCGCTGCGAAGTTTTGCGTGTCCACTTTATAGGGTGGATTTTAGGGTACATTTCAGGGTATGTTTTAGTGTGTTCTGGGTATAGGAATGGTGAAAACATGCTTCCATACCCACGATTTTGAGAAATTGTGGGTATGGAATGCAGAAAATCATTATCCAATACCCAAAACACACTTTTTTTCGTGTTTTTGATGGCGAAATTTGTTGTTTGTGGGTATAGAATGCAGGGGGGAAGCGCTCTATACCCATTTTCCTGAGAAATCCCAAAAAATTTGCTGCAATAATGCAAAAAGGGTTGACAGTGGGAAAATTTGCGAGTATTGTAAAGGCACTCGTCGCAGAGCAAATCTTATTTCATTGGGAGTATCATCCCAAGTATCCAAAACGAGCGAATTTCATACAGAAGGGTGGAATGATAGGATGATTGTATCTATTTTTGTTAGTTGATAGCAAAAAGGAGGAAGAAAATTGAATAAGGACAAGAGAAAATTGTCACGATTACTTTTGGCCATTGTGTTTTTGTTGACTGTAGGAAGTTCAGTCGGTGCCAATGCATCCGCGGGAAGTGTGACCGGTTATCAAAAGATTACCTGGGGAATCAGTACAGGACGATATTACGTCAATGGAATTCATGCATTTTGCGCACAGTATAACAAGTCATGGCCAACCGTTGGGACAACGGTCAATGAAATTGTCCCCTGCACGAATGATGTGCTTAGAAAAGCGCTCTATTATGGTTACAACGGACCGCAAAACACCCTTGGAACCGATGAAAGAGCTCATGTCTTAACCGCAGTTGCGGTATCAGATGCAAATATCGGGGAGTCAGCTACCGGAGCAAGCGCAAAATATGATGCGTTCTACTGGGAACTGGTAAATAACCCATCTAAATATCCTTCTCCGCCACGTAATTTCAAAGCCTATCTGGCGATTACGGCCTCAGATGCAATGCAGAACCTAGCATTCTATGAGATGGAGGAACCGGGATATGTTACAGGAATCAAATATTCATCCAACACACAATTGCATAACGGAAATACCTGTTATTCCTTAGGAGGAGCAGAGTATGGAATCTATTCGGATGCGTCCTTGTCAGAGTCTTCACGAGTTGGAAGCTTGGTATCGGATGCCAATGGAAATATGAATACACTGGAATTGGAAGCAGGAACGTATTATGCTCGCGAACAGGTCGCACCAATGGGCTTTGCAAAAAGCAAGGAAGTCACTCAGTTTTCCATAGTGCCAGAGCAGACGACGACACTGACTTTCACAGATGTTCCGCAGACCAATCCTATTGACATTCTAGTGCAAAAAGTAGATGCAGATACGAATCAAAACAAGCCACAGGGAAGTGCTAAATTGGAAGGAGCACATTTTCGCATTCAATACTATGCAGGACTTTGGCAGGAAGGTGTGAATCCGGAAAGCCTGGGGCAGATAGCGACAAGAACGTGGGTGTTTCGAACGGATGAAAGAGGTATTGTCAAATATCAGACGGGCTATCTGGTAGAAGGAGATGAGTTGTATGAGGCGATGCCTCTCGGAACACTGGTGATTCGTGAAATTCGGGCATCGCAAGGGTATTTGCTCAATGAAACGGTATATGTAAGACAGATTACAGCAAGCGGAGATTCACAGCATGTGGCTACCTATGAGATTCCGGTGGTTACAGAGCAGTTTATCAACGTAGACCTCATCATTAGTAAAAGTGACAATTACGGAAACAAATTAAGCGGAGCAGAGTTTGTGCTCTATGAGGATGCGGAGTGCCAAAAAGAAGTGAATCGGGGCGTCACGGATGAAAACGGTATTCTGAAGTTCCTAGGTCTTGCACTGGAGAAGACCTTTTATTTAAAAGAAACAAAAGCCTCGGCCGGATACAAGATTGCAACAGATGAAAATGGTGAAGTGCTTGTGAATAGCATACGAGCAAGTAGTTCACCAGAGAGCGACGAGTTTACTTGCTACGTAAACGGAAATCCATACGAGTATGTTAACGGGACAAAATCAGAGAGGGAAGTAAATCTGGATATCATCAATGAGGTAGATTATATACTTCCAAAAACCGGCTCGCATGCCGTACTTCTTATGGAAATTGCCGGAATGGCACTTTGCGGAATGAGCCTGTACCTAGATAAAAAAGAGAAAAAACAAGAAAAGGGAGAGAAAAGATTATGAAAAAAGTAAAAGTATTATTAGCATCGTTATTATCAATCACAGTAGTATTGGGAAGCGTAGTTCCTAGTTATGCAGCGGAACCTGTATCAGAGGTCAAAATCGAAATCGAAGCAACGGATATGAATGTTTCTGTCACAGTTCCGGCAACATTGCCAATCGTTTTTAATGCAGATGGAACGAATACATTTGCAGATAATTGGACCATTGAAAATGTCAGTGCACTTGCAGGAATTCATGTGAAAAACGTTCATCTGAACGGTGATGGAACCGGGTGGAAGGTGGTCAAGGATTCTGAAACAGTCAAAACACAGACAGTCAATGGGAAATCGGTAAAATTCTTTGTGGGTGTTCCGGGAACGATGAAGCTTGTCATGCCAAGCAATGGTTCTGAGAGCGAGACAGGAACTGCAGCCTTTGGTGAAAATGATATCTGCATCGCATCCGGAGCTACTAAAACTCTTGACTTTGCCGTAGAGAGAGGTGCGTTTACAGAGACAACGGCTTCTGCAAAGGCATTTTCTATGACACTCGATTTTGCATTTAATTAAGAGGTGAACAGACATGAATAGGACGGGGAAGAAACATATTATCGTCTATGTAGGAATCTGTGTGTTTTTCCTGTTGTTTATGGCTGTAGCATGCCACTCGTGTGGACAGGAATTGGCAGTTTCGGAATACGAGGACAATGTCAATCAGATTGAAGCAATTGATGCATCGAAAAGACAGGCAGAACTCAATGCCATAGTGGAGGAAGGCAAAATGAATGTTAATTACTCTGCAAAAGCATTTTTCGATGGAAGTATGAGTGAAACTTTTAATATCAAGAATATCAAAAACAATCATCATCCAATTGTTTTTGAAATCTTCGATGAGACGGGGGAGTGTGTGTATGTATCAAAAAAAATTGAGCCAGGATATGAGATGAACCAAATCAAACTTGATAAGGAACTGTCGAAGGGATCACATGAATGTAAAATCAAGGTAGGTTATGCGGAAGAAGGGAATGTATCTTCCGCATTCCCTCTTACAATCGAGGTGAGATAATGAAAAGGATAAAGAAATATTTTGGAAGCATGATGGCTCTGGCAATTGCATGTTTGACAGTAGGTTTCATTTCAAATGCGTCAGATACCATGTCGTCTGAGGTTCAGATTGCAATTGAGAGTTCTGATATTGCAGGGTCAGATAACGGCATGTCGAGTAACAAAATGAAAAAAACAGATAAAGTCCAAGATACAGAAAACATACAATCCGTGCAGACCGGGGATACAAAGAGTATCTGGGGCTATCTAATGGCAATCGGTGGCGCTACATTAATCGGTGCAATCGTTCTTATCCGAAAGAAGCGAAAAGGTCTCATTGCAGTAGCTGTCTTGTGTCTGAGTTTGTTTGGTATGAGTCATTCCGCACATGCAGCAGAGCCTACAGACAATGTAAGCGTGACAGTTCCAAGCAGCATAACGGTTTCATTTGAACATACAGGAAAAAATAGTATCAGTGAGTTTGCCATTCACAACAGTTCGTTGGTACCTATTTCCATAGACAAGGTGAAGGTCAACGAATGCAATGATTGGAAGTTATGCGATAAGGGTGAGCAGATACCGGTCAACACCAGACAGATGACGTTTGTTTTAGAGGGACAATGCTTACAGGCGGGGGATAACGAGATGGAGCTTGTGGTTAAGGAAAACAGTAGCAGGAACTGTGATATTCAGATCGCCAGAGGCGCATGGACAACCAATGGAGCTTTGGAGACAGCCATGCAGATGGAATTTGAATATCACATCGGACAAAAGGAGTTTCAGTTAACGTTTGAGCTGAACGGAGGAACACAAACTGTTTCGTCTCAGATGGTGCGTAATGGAGATGCTACCATACTGCCGACTGCAGAGCGAGAAGGGTACGTGTTTGCAGGATGGGAGGATTCAAATGGCAATCTGTATATGGGTGAGTATGTCATGCCAATAGGAGACGTCACTCTCACAGCGAGGTGGAAACAAAAGACCGCCTATGCCATTTACATAGCAGAGGATCAATCGCTGCGATTCATTCAATCAGCGGATGCGATTGCACCGGGCAGTCTTTATCAAGGCATGACAGTGACCGATGTATTTACCGGATTCGATACAGCAACGTACCGCAGTAAAGAACAAGTTCCTTGGTATGACGGACACTGGTATGGGGAGCGAATTATAAAAAAGGTGATTGTGGAGGACGTGATTCAGCCAACGAATATTGCTTATTGGTTCTACTATTTTTATGAAATAGAATATATGGAT
>JAZNHX010000180.1:0-1630 GCA_045577115.1 Faecalimonas sp.
GATATTGGATTGCAAAAGAGGCACTTACAAGAGTAGGTCAAATTGAAAA
This sequence comes from Faecalimonas sp., assembly GCA_045577115.1. Lineage (GTDB taxonomy): Bacteria > Bacillota > Clostridia > Lachnospirales > Lachnospiraceae > Faecalimonas. Next base: position 50 of record JAZNHX010000180.1, read on the forward strand.
ATTAGGATTATATATAGATAGTCATGGAAATGTAACAAGAGATAACACATTTTATTTAAGAGAATTAGTACTAAAAAAACTATTAGAACTTAATGGATATTCAAAAGAAGATGCTGAAAGAGCATTTGCATTAACTTTAAATGGTGCAGGACTTCCAGAATATGTATCTTTAGTTTATTCAATTACAGAAGCTAATGGTAGACCATTTGATAGAGCAAAAGTAGGAAATCTTTTCTCAAAAATTGTTGATGATGCAGCAATTCAAGGAGATGAAGTTGCAAATGATATTTTAAAGGGTGCTGCAAGTGAACTTTTTAAAAATGTTATTGCTGGATACGAAAAAGGTGACTTTGATACAAAACCTTATTGTGATTTATTATTAAGTGGAAGTGTATTAACTCATAGTAAAATAACAAGATTCTTCTTAGAGGATATGATAAAAGAAAGATATCCAAATGTTTATGTAAAAGTAAATAAAGAAAAACCAGTAATGTCAACAGTAAAATATGTTAAACGTAAAATTGAATCTCAAAAAACAAAAACATTACCTGATTCAGATGAATGGGAAAAATAAATTAAATAAAAAAGAAGCGAGCATGGGAAGACCCATGCTCTTTTAATATTTTGCCGTATTACCTGTTGACGTCTTCGTTGATTCCTTTTTTGTGCTTTTCGATAATAGATGTGATTTCGCTCTCGGTTGCGATCAAGAAATCACCAGGGATGGTACATTTCATTGCTGAGAATGCATCACCATATTCCTGAGCAACTTTAGGATCAAAATGATAACGAAGCAGGCCATACAAGACACCCGCGATATATGCATCACCGCTACCAATTCTGTCTACCACCTCAATATTATATGGAGCTTCTGAGATGTGGAAGGCATCGTTTCTCATATCATAGATAAGAGATGAAAACTGGTGTTGAGACTGGTTGATAACCTTTCTCTTAGTAGATGCAATAAGCTGAATGTCATAGGTTGTTGCAAAGTCTCTCAAGATAGACTCAAGAGAGCCAGTGCGTGCGAACATTCTTCTGCAGGTTTCTTCAGAAATAAACAGGATATCGACATAAGGCAAGATTTCTTCAATGCATTCACGTGCTTCGGATTCGTCCCAAAGATTTGCGCGATAGTTAACATCGAAAGAAACCAAAGTTCCATTGCTATGGAATGATTTGATCATTTCAATAGCAGCTTTACGTGTGGTATCACTTAATGCGAGAGTGATTCCAGTAGTATGGAAGACTTTTGTTTGATTTGCATAGTCGAGAGGATAATCCTCAATTGTGCTTTCAGCAAAACTGCTGTGCTTCCTGTCATATACAACAGAAGTAGTTCTGGGTCGTGAGCCTTGTTCGGAATAATATGTGCCGACTCTCAACCCGCCGTGGACAATAAGATCTGTTCCTACTTTGAAAGAAGAAAGATTGTGTTCGATCCATCTTCCAAGAGGATTTGCGGGAAGTTTAGTAACGATTGCCGTACTGAGTTTCCCGATGTTGGCGAGTGCTGCTGACACGTTAATTTCTGCTCCGCCCAAGGTCGTTTTAAGAAGATTAGCTCGCTCTAATCTCTCA
>JAZNHX010000181.1:0-6793 GCA_045577115.1 Faecalimonas sp.
AAAAATAGTGTATAATGACTACTGAATAAAAAATGGCATAACAAAAGAGCGAAGGGGTCGACTTCGCGATGACTTTGCTTATGAAGTTTTTTGTTTTTTGGTGTAACTGCACTATTTGACGATTTTAGAGAGAATTATGAGTATATGTTCATCCGTATCCCATAGCCTTTCGATATTGTTCAAAGAGTGCAGTTTTTTTGTGGTAAACTTCCAACACCAACATAGAAGTGCCACATTTAGGACATTTTAAAGGGTCGTATCCGAAAGATAAAAGAATGGACTCACGCCAGTTTAGTAAACGGCGCATATATCGTTGCTTTTCCGAAGAAAGACATTTGTGTAACTTCTTCTCCTGACGATGATGTTTTGCATATATGCCATAGTAGCGGACCATTTTGAAATGCTTTTCGGGGATATGTGGAATTAACTTTTGGATAAAAGCCAATGCAGGAATCCGTTCCGTTATAGTTTTATTGTCTTCATGACGTGTGTAGTGAAAGGTGACATATTCACCATCATAATCGTCAATACGAGAAGTTGCGATAACAGGTCTTCCAAGATAACGGCTGATATATTTAATTGTAATGTCAGGAGAACAGCGTTTATCCTCAGCACGTATGTAAAACCCATCAGGATGGTTTTTGTAGATTTCATTTTTGACTTTACGGAAGGATTTGCCGAGTTTTTTTGATAATTGTTCCAATAAAACTTTACAAAAAGCCTTTCGTAAAAAATGAAAATCAAAGTGCTTCACATGTCGCCAGACAGTGTAATTACCAGCGCCACCTTCTGAAACAAGGGCATGAATGTGAGGATTCCATTTCAAGTCTCTGCCGAAGGTATGGAGAACTAAAACAAAACCAGGAGTAAAATTTTCGGACTTGTTCATTTTATAGAACATGCGAAGAATTACATCTCTTACAGAATGGAAAAGACAGTTTAATAGTTCGCGATCTTTCAGGAAATATACACGAAGTTCTTCTGGGATGGTAAAAGTGCAGTGGCGGTGAGTGCAATTGACCAGTTTACAGGACATGCGAAAAGCACGCAATTGATTATATTTGTTACCGCAACAAGTGCAGAAACGAGATTTGCAACGGAATGGAGAAAATTTAAGTTCACCACAATCAGGGCATGCAAACATAGCTCCACCATAAGAAGGGTCGCCACAATGAATCATCTTACTAATGTTTTCAATGACAGCTTGGCGAGGATGGAGTTCATATTCGATATGTTCATAATAATCGATAAAAATAGTTTGTAATATATTACTCATGTAATTATTTTACAATAAATAGAAACAAAGAAAAACCCTACCCCTCAAGAATGAGGGGCAGGGGAGCTGAGAGTGTGCTCAACACACTTTTTTAGATACCATATTAAATATGCGACACAGTAGAAACAGGTGATAAATTGGCTAAAGAGAAGCCCCCATAAGTAACCATTCATTCCTATTTTAGGAATAAATACTAATATGCCCACAATACGAATGCTGAGCCCAAGAGTATTAATAAATAAAGAAGCATTAGCTTTTCCTAATCCATTAATAATGCTGAGCAAGGTAGCATTCAAGTATAGAAAAGGGCAAATCCAAGCAAGTGTCTGCAAATAGTTTCCAGCCAGTTCGCTATGAAATAGAAAAGAGCCAATCCACGACCCGAGCACTAGGAAGACAAGGCAACAAGCCAATCCCAGTGCCATACAAGAGAAAAAGACTTGCTGCATCAACTTTTTCAATTTTGAAAAACTCCTGGAAGCCTGAATCTCTGCAACCGTAGGAAGCAACATGGTAGAGATTGAGTTTGTGACAGCAGAAGGGAATAATACGCAAGGAAGAGCCATTCCAGTTAAAACACCATAGTTACTAAGTGCCTGTGAAGTAGTATAGCCGTATTGTTGAAGGCGCAGTGGGATAGAGATGGACTCTACGCTTTGCAAAATGTTTAGGAGAATCCGACTGGAAGTCAAAGGGATGGAAAGTTGAAGTAATTCGCGAGAGAGTGTGGGCACACTTTTAATAAAGGAGGAAAGTGGTTGTTTCTCTCTGTTGATAGAGAAACAGCGAATGCAAAAAAGTGCTGCACAACATTCTCCAACGACAATGCCGAAAACTGCAAATAAAATATGAATTTGTTCATTATTGTTCTTACAAAAGAGGTAAATAATATATACTGCCACAACACGGGCAATCTGTTCGATTAGTTGTGAGATGGCAGGGATTTTTGTTTGTTTTAGTCCCAAATAATAGCCAATGATACAACTGTGGATCGAGGCAAAAGGAATTCCATATGAAATGGCAATCAGCATGGGCTCACATCGGATATCCCCAAGCACATAAATAGAAATATCAATAGCGTGTGTTTGTAATATATATAATGTGATAAAGGAAAGCACAAGAGAAACGCCCAGTCCTAAATATAATAGACGTATTGCTTCTGATTTTTTCCCTAAGGAAATTTTACGGGCAGTACAACGGGAAATGGAAGTTTGAATACCAGCAGAAGTAAACGAAAAGCATAATGCATAAATTGGAAAAATCAATTGGTACAAACCGACTTGTTCTTCGCCAAAGGTATGGCTTAAGAAAATTCGGAAAAAGAAACCAATCAGCCTGGAGAGAAAGCCGGTTGCCGTAAGGATAAATGTGCCGATAAGAATTGTGCGTTTGTTGGACATGAGTTCTCCTATCTATTTTGTCTTTTAAACATATTCCGGCAAGCACCTTGACAGAACAAAAAGAGAGTGATATTCTACAAAAGAAAAAACCCTAGCAAATTACTAGGATTTAAAATAAAGAAGGTGAGAACTTGAAAATATCTACAAAGGGACGCTATGGATTGCGTGCGCTGATTGATTTAGCACAATATAGCGAAATAGAACCGGTATCTATGAGCAGTATCGCTGCCAGACAGGGAATATCGGAACGGTATTTGGAGCAATTGATGACGCTGATGAAAAAAGCCGGATTGATTAAAAGTATACGTGGAGCAGGCGGTGGATATGTGCTTGCAAAAGATGTAAGGGAGATTTCTGTGGGGGATGTCCTGCGTGCATTGGAAGGGAATTTGGAAACAGTGGAATGCACAGCTTTCAGTCAGGAAGATTCCTGCGAAGCAGCAGGTGGATGCGTGACAAAATATGTATGGCAGCGAATCAATGAAAGCATTAACCGAACGGTAGATGAAATCAACTTAAAACAACTGGTGGATGAGAGTAAAAATGTAAAAAATCATCCGTCATCTGAGAAGATGAAATGCAATAAATAGGAGGACATTATGGATCAATTCATATATTTAGACAATGCCGCGACTACAAAGACGGCACCAGAAGTAGTGGAGGCAATGCTTCCATATTTTACAGAAAATTTTGGAAACCCATCAAGCGTTTACAGTTTTGCTTCAAAGAACAAAGAAGCAGTTACAAGACAGCGTGAATGTATAGCAGAAGCGTTGGGGGCAAAAAAGGAAGAGATTTATTTTACGGCTGGAGGTTCGGAATCGGACAATTGGGCATTAAAAGCAACAGCAGAGGCTTACAAAACAAAAGGCAATCATATTATTACCACAAAGATCGAACACCACGCGATTCTTCATACAGCAGAGTATTTGGCAAAGCAGGGATATGAGATTACATTTCTAGATGTAGATGAAGAAGGTGTCGTAAAAATCGAAGATTTGAAAGCTGCAATCAGACCAACCACCATTTTAATTTCGGTTATGTTTGCAAATAACGAAATCGGAACGATTCAGCCAATTCGTGAAATAGGAGCTATTGCTCATGAAAATGGGATTTTATTCCACACAGATGCAGTCCAGGCATTTGGGCAAGTGCCAATTAATGTGGATGAATATAATATTGATATGTTGAGCGCCAGCGGTCACAAATTAAATGGCCCAAAAGGAATTGGATTTTTATACATCCGCAAAGGATTAAAAGTAAGGTCCTTTGTACATGGTGGAGGGCAAGAAAGAAAACGCCGTGCCGGTACGGAAAATGTACCAGGTATTGTTGGAATTGGTACGGCTACAGAACGTGCCATGAGAACCATGAAAGAACGCACCCAAAAAGAAATCGAGTTAAGGGACTATTTGATTGGCCGTATTTTGGAAGAGGTTCCATATACAAGATTGAACGGACATCCAAGCAAGCGTTTACCAAACAATGCAAACTTTAGTTTTCGTTTTATTGAGGGCGAGTCTTTATTGATTATGCTTGACATGAAAGGAATCTGCGCATCAAGCGGTTCTGCATGTACTTCGGGTTCTCTTGACCCGTCTCACGTGTTGTTGGCCATTGGACTTCCGCATGAGATTGCGCATGGGTCATTGCGTTTGACGTTGAGTGAGGAAACAACAAAAGGAGAGATTGACTATGTGGTAGAATCCATAAAGGAGATTGTGGCACAACTCAGGAACATGTCACCATTATATGAAGACTTTATTGCAAAACAGAAAAAAGGAGAATAGAAATATGTATACAGAGAAAGTGATGGACCATTTCCAAAATCCTAGAAATGTGGGAGAAATTGAAAATGCCAGCGGTGTGGGAACGGTTGGAAATGCGAAGTGCGGAGATATTATGAGAATCTATTTGGATATAGATGAGAATCAGATTATTCAGGATGTAAAGTTTAAAACCTTTGGATGCGGTGCGGCAGTTGCTACAAGTAGTATGGCAACGGAACTTGTAAAGGGGAAAACCATTTACGAGGCGCTGAAAGTGACAAACAAGGCTGTTATGGAGGCGTTAGATGGATTACCACCTGTAAAGGTACACTGCTCATTGTTGGCAGAAGAAGCTATTCACGCAGCACTTTGGGATTATGCTGAAAAAAATGATATTAAAATTGAAGGATTAGAAAGACCGAAATCTGATATTCATGAGGATGAAGAAGAGGAAGAAGAATACTAGTACAGGGAGAATTTCATGGAAAAGAAAACAGTAGTTGTGGGAATGTCGGGTGGTGTCGATTCTTCAGTGGCGGCATATTTGTTGAAAGAGCAAGGGTATCGTGTCATTGGCGTGACGATGCAGATTTGGCAGGAAGAAGAAAGCGGATGCTGTGGACTGAGTGCGATTGAAGATGCCAGAAGAGTGGCTCACGATTTGGATATTCCATACTATGTGATGAATTTCAGAAGTGAGTTTCAGGAAAAGGTAGTAGATTATTTTATTGATGAATATTTGCATGGAAGGACGCCGAATCCGTGTATTGCATGCAACCGTTATGTGAAGTGGGAGTCGCTGTTAAAAAGAAGCAGAGACATTGGTGCAGATTATATTGCAACCGGGCATTATGCAAGCATTGTCCAATTGGAAAATGGACGTTATACACTGCAACGTTCTGCTACTCTTGCGAAAGATCAGACATATGCCCTCTATAACCTGACGCAGGAACAACTGAAATTTACATTGATGCCAGTAGGGCAATATACAAAGGACGAAATCCGCCAGATAGCAGAAAAAATAAATCTTCGCGTGGCATATAAGCCGGACAGTCAGGATATTTGCTTTGTTCCAGACGGAGATTACGCAGGTTTCATTGAGCAAACATTGGACAGAAAAACGGAGACAGGAAATTTTGTGACTTTGGATGGAAAAGTATTAGGACAACACAAAGGAATTATTCATTACACAGTAGGACAGAGAAAGGGACTTGGTCTTGCTTTGGGATATCCTGCATTTGTTATTGAAATCAGACCGGAAACCAACGAAGTAGTAATTGGAACTAACGAGGATTCCTTGTCGTATCATGTCAGGGCAAATCGGTTGAATTTTATGTCGATTGAGGATTTAAAGGAGCCAATGAGAGTTTTCGCCAAAATTCGATATAATCACAAAGGTGGATGGTGCATCATTGAAAAAGTAGGAGAAGATGAAGTCCTTTGTACATTTGAGGAACAGCAAAGAGCCATTACACCTGGTCAGGCAGTTGTGTTTTATGATGGCGATTATGTGCTTGGCGGAGGAACAATTATAGGAGATAAATAGTATGAAAGCGGATTTTCATGTGCATACAAGTTTTTCAGGGGACTCGGATTCGAGTCCGGAGGAGATGATACAGGCGGCGATTTCCTATGGTCTTCAAACAATCTGTATTACAGACCATCAAGATGAAGATTTTACAGAATCGGGATTTGAAATTGATTTTGCAAAATATTTTTCAACACTAAAATCTTTACAGGAAAAATATCGTGAACAAATCGATGTCCGCATAGGGGTGGAGTATGGATTACAACCACAATTAGGGAAGTCCTGCAGAAGCATGGCAGAAAGGTATCCTTTTGATTTTATCATAGGATCCATTCATCTTTTGGATGGGGAAGACATGTATTACAGAAAGTGTTTTGCAGATAGGACGGATGAAGAGGGGTATCGAAAAGCATTTGAGGAGACATTGGATAACCTTCAATATGTGTCGGATTTTGACGTTTTAGGTCATCTTGATTATGTGGTGCGTTATGGAAAGTATCAGGAGAGAGAGTACTCTTATCATAAGTATGCGGATATTATAGATGCCATTTTAAAACATTTGATTTCCAATGGGAAAGGTCTGGAGATGAACACGGCAGGTTGGAAGTACGGGTTGCCCTTTGCACACCCCCATCCTGATGTGTTGAAACGTTACCAAGAACTAGGCGGAGAAATTATAACAATCGGCTCAGACGGACATAAACCAGAGCATTTAGCCTATGATTTTGATAGGGTTTCAAATGTTTTAAAAGCTTGTGGTTTTAAATATTATACAGAATTTAAACAAAGAAAGCCGATTTTTCGTCAACTTCCATAAAAT
>JAZNHX010000182.1:0-2615 GCA_045577115.1 Faecalimonas sp.
TGCTTCAGACACGTAATGGTAAGAGAACAGCTCAAGCTGCTCTTAAGATTGCTTGTGACTTAGTTGACGAAGGAATGAGAACAGAAGAAGAAGCTGTTGCAATGATTGATCCTCGTAACTTAGATACATTATTACATCCACAATTTGATGCAAAAGCATTAAAGGCTGCTACTCCAATGGGTAAAGGTCTTGGAGCATCTCCAGGTGCTGCTTGTGGTAAAATCGTATTTACAGCTGACGATGCTGTAGAATGGGCTGAAAGAGGAGAAAAAGTTGTTCTTGTTCGTCTTGAAACATCACCGGAAGATATCATGGGTATGAAAGCAGCTCAAGGTATCCTTACAGTACGTGGTGGTATGACATCTCACGCAGCCGTTGTTGCTCGTGGTATGGGTACATGCTGTGTATCTGGATGTGGCGACATCAACATGGATGAAGAAAACAAGAAATTCACATTAGCAGGAAAGACATTCAACGAAGGAGATGAAATCTCTATCGATGGTACAACAGGTAACATCTATGATGGAATCATCCCAACAGTTGATGCTCAGATCGCTGGTGAATTCGGAAGAATTATGGCATGGGCTGACAAGTTCAGAAGACTCAAAGTAAGAACAAATGCAGATACACCTGCAGATGCTAGAAAAGCTCGTGAACTCGGTGCTGAAGGTATCGGTCTTACACGTACAGAGCACATGTTCTTCGAAGAAGACAGAATTGATGCATTCCGTGAAATGATCTGTTCTGATACAGTAGAAGAAAGAGAAGCTGCTCTTGAAAAGATTCTTCCATATCAACAATCTGACTTTGAAGGATTATTCGAAGCATTGGAAGGAAATCCGGTTACAATCCGTTTCTTAGATCCACCGCTTCATGAATTCGTTCCTACAGAGGAAGAAGACATTAAGAAATTGGCAGACGCTCAAGGCAAATCTGTAGAAAGCATTAAAGCATTAATCGCTTCATTGCATGAATTCAACCCAATGATGGGACACAGAGGTCTTCGTCTTGCTGTAACATATCCTGAGATAGCTAAGATGCAGACAAAAGCTGTTATCCGTGCAGCAATCAACGTACAGAAAGCACATGCTGACTGGGCAGTAAAACCGGAAATCATGATTCCACTTTCATGTGATGCAAAAGAATTAGCATACGTTAAGAAAGTAGTAGTAGAGACAGCTGAAGCTGAAATCGCTGCTGCAGGCGTAGAGTTAGCATACGAAGTAGGTACTATGATGGAAATCCCACGTGCTTGCTTAACAGCTGATGAAATCGCTAAGAACGCTGACTTCTTCTGCTTCGGTACTAACGACTTAACACAGATGACATATGGATTCTCTCGAGATGATGCTGGTAAGTTCTTGGATGCTTACTATGACACAAAGATTTTCGAGAATGACCCATTTGCTAAGTTAGACCAGACAGGTGTTGGACAGTTAATGGAAATGGCTATCAAGTTAGGTAAGCCGGTTAACCCAGCATTGCATGTTGGTATCTGTGGAGAACACGGTGGAGATCCAAGTTCAGTAGAATTCTGCCACAAGATTGGTTTGGACTACGTTTCTTGTTCACCATTCCGTGTTCCGATTGCTAGATTGGCAGCAGCGCAAGCGGCAATTGCTGACAAGTAATACACTGGAAATACAGTAAAAGAACTTAATTAGGTTTAAGAAGAAATCCCCTTACGAAATTTCGCAAGGGGATTTTTATATTGTGGTAGGAGTGTTATGTGGTATAATTTATTTAGATCAAGTAGAATTTATTGAAAAGGAGAATATAGAATGAAAACACAAGCAAACCATGATTATTCAATATCTCTAATAAGATTTATTGCCACATCTTTTGTTATAATATGCCATGTCATGCAGTATTTAGACATTGAACTTGCATGGTGGTTTAATGTGGGTGTCCAAATATTTTTGTGTATGTCTGGCTTTTTATATGGTGGAAGAAATCAAATTATTGATGATTTGGAATTTTACAAGAAAAATATTTTAAAAATCCTGATAGATTATTACGTTGTTGTTATTCCGGTCATTTTGCTGTTTATTGCCTTTTCTGAGAAACTATCGATAATCACAATCGTTAAGGTGCTTTTAACATACGGGACACTTGATGGCGGTGGACATCTATGGTACATACCTTATTGTTTATTTTGCTATTTGATTACGCCTTTTCTTTCACGTTACTTTGATCATAGGAAAAACAAACATGTCATTGGCCGTTTTCTGTTACTCAGCATCCTGGTGATTGTTATTACTGAGACATTTAATAATTATTTCAACTCAGCATGGGTATTCTGCTATATACTTGGTTTCTTTTTGGGCAGTATATCAATTAATGAAAAACATAAACTGTACAACAATATGTCTTTTTTAATCGTTGTTGGAGCCATCTTATTCAATTCCATTCAGATTATTCAAGATTATATCGTAAAGTTGGAATTAAACGGTATTGTTGCTTCGCTGTACCCAAGGTTTTGTAATTATGCACATGTTGCTTTAGGTGTTGCACTATTTGTTGTCCTTAAAGCTATTTTTTTGAGAAGATTTAAAAATGGGTGTCCGAATACTATTAAAAAACTTTGTTTGTACTCGGATAAGTATTCTTACGAC
>JAZNHX010000183.1:0-7014 GCA_045577115.1 Faecalimonas sp.
TAAATTACTTGCACCGTCTATTGGTTTTGTAGGTACATATATAGTTGTCATATTAATCTGCATTATTTGTTTTGTTGCTCTTACCGGTAAATCTTTCGTGGGAGCGGTTAAAAAAGAAAGTGAAAAGGCATATAAGACAGCAAAGACAATGGCAGAAGAACAACGCGAGAAGCGTGCGATAGAAAAAGCAAATCAAAAGATCGAGGAACAGATTGCTGTTAAGAGAACAGATAAACTTGTTTCAGGAGTTTCCTTTAACACAACACTCACGCAGGAATCGTCAGATGTGCATGAGATTACTCCGCCGGAATCTTCGGAATTATTGTTTAGACCAAGTAAACCGGAGGATATTGTTATTAAGCGCGCAACTCCAATTAGAGATGCTACACAGGATGAAACCCGAGAAGTAAGACAGGATGTTCAAGATGGACAACCGGAACAAGTTTTACCAGATGCTGTTTCAAAAGAAGATGCAATTACGCGCAAGAGAAGAAGCACAATTGAAAGTCGTGAGTCTGCGGCAAATGAAGCACTTAGTGTTGAAAATGAGATTAAGAAAAAAGAAGAAAAGCCAAAGAAAGCATACAAGTTCCCGCCACTCAATCTGTTGACCAGAGGACGTGCAACAGGTGGTGATTCGGATGCTCATTTACGTGAGACAGCAATGAAGTTAGAGCAAACATTGCAAAACTTTAATGTTAATGTAACAGTAACAAATGTAAGTTGCGGACCATCTGTGACGAGATATGAATTGCAACCGGAACAGGGTGTAAAAGTAAGTAAGATTGTGGGTTTGGCTGATGATATCAAGTTGAATCTTGCTGCTTCCGATATTCGTATAGAGGCTCCTATACCGGGAAAAGCAGCGGTAGGTATTGAAGTTCCTAACAAAGAGAATACAGCAGTTATGCTCAGAGATTTGTTGGAATCTTCAGAATTCAAGACACATCCTTCAAAACTGGCATTTGCGGTTGGACGTGACATCGCAGGAAAGGTTGTCGTTGCAGATATTGCAAAGATGCCTCACGTTCTGATTGCAGGTGCGACAGGATCCGGTAAATCTGTTTGTATCAATACGTTGATTATGAGTATTTTATACAAGGCAAGTCCGGACGAAGTAAAACTTATTATGATTGACCCGAAGGTGGTTGAATTGAAAGTTTACAACGGAATTCCGCATTTGCTCATTCCTGTTGTGACGGATCCGAAGAAAGCGGCAGGAGCGCTCAACTGGGCAGTCGCAGAGATGACAAGACGTTATCAATTATTTGCAGAATATAATGTCCGTGACTTAAAGGGCTATAATGCAAAAGTAGAGACGATTGAAGATATTGAAGATGAGAACAAGCCTCAAAAACTACCACAGATTGTAATTGTAGTAGATGAGCTCGCAGACCTTATGATGGTTGCGCCGGGAGAGGTAGAAGATGCTATCTGTCGTTTGGCACAGCTTGCAAGAGCATGTGGTATTCACTTGGTAGTTGCAACACAAAGACCTTCAGTAAATGTTATTACAGGTCTTATTAAAGCAAACATGCCATCCAGAGTAGCCTTTGCAGTATCTTCCGGTGTAGATTCTCGAACCATTATTGATATGAATGGTGCTGAAAAATTACTTGGCAAAGGTGATATGTTATTCTACCCTGCAGGTTATCCGAAACCGGCGAGAATACAAGGTTCGTTTGTATCAGATTCCGAAGTACAGGCAGTGGTTGATTTCTTAATCAATCAGACAGATGGAGTTACATATAATGATGAGATTACAAAGCACATTAATTCTGCACCGACAGGAAACGCACCAGCCTTTGGAGGTAATGATGCAGATGACAAAGATGAATACTTTATTTATGCAGGTAAATTTGTAATTGAAAGTGATAAAGGTTCCATTGGTATGTTACAAAGAAAATTTAAAATTGGCTTTAATCGTGCAGCACGAATTATGGACCAACTTTGCGAGGCAGGAGTGGTAGGTGAAGAAGAAGGTACAAAGCCAAGAAAAGTGTTAATGTCAATGGAAGAATTTGAACAATACATTGATGAGTATGTATAAAACACTAAGGAATGACGAGGAGGATTAAAGATGAAAACAGATATTCAAATCGCTCAAGAAGCGGTAATGGCTCCCATCAAAGATGTTGCAGCATGTATTGGTATTCAGGAAGAACATTTGGAATTGTATGGAAAATACAAAGCAAAATTAACCGATGAACTTTGGGATGAAATCAAAGACCGTCCAAACGGGAAATTAGTTCTTGTAACAGCAATTAACCCAACTCCTGCAGGAGAAGGTAAGACAACTACATCAGTAGGTCTTGGACAGGCGATGGCAAAATTAAACAAAAAAGCAATTCTTGCACTTCGTGAGCCATCTCTCGGTCCATGTTTTGGTGTTAAGGGCGGAGCTGCAGGCGGTGGATACGCACAAGTTGTACCGATGGAAGACTTAAACCTTCATTTTACAGGAGATTTCCATGCAATCACCTCAGCAAACAACCTGTTAGCGGCAATGCTAGACAATCATATTCAACAAGGCAACGAACTTCAGATTGACCCAAGACAAATCGTTTGGAAACGTTGTTTGGATATGAATGATCGCGTGCTTAGAAATATTGTTGTTGGACTCGGAAACAAAATGGATGGAATGGTACGTGAGGATCACTTTGTAATTACTGTTGCATCTGAAATTATGGCGATTCTGTGTCTTGCAAACGATATTAAGGATTTAAAAGCAAGACTTGGGAAAATTGTGGTTGCTTATAACTTTGCAGGAGAACCTGTAACAGCAGAACAGCTTAATGCAACAGGTGCTATGACAGCACTTCTGAAAGATGCAATCAAACCAAACCTAATTCAGACATTAGAGCATACACCGGCACTGGTTCACGGTGGACCATTTGCAAATATTGCACATGGATGTAATAGCGTGATTGCAACAAAGATGGCGCTGAAGCTTGCCGATATTACAATTACAGAAGCGGGGTTTGGTGCAGACCTTGGCGCAGAAAAATTCATGGATATCAAGTGCAGAATAAGTGGATTGAAACCGGATGCGGTTGTACTTGTAGCAACAGTTCGTGCACTCAAATATAACGGTGGTGTTGCTAAGAGAGATCTGAATGAGGAGAACCTAGGAGCTCTTGCAAAAGGTATTGTGAATTTGGAAAAACACATCGAGAACGTGCAGAAATTTGGTGTTCCTTGTATCGTAACTCTCAATTCATTTGTGACAGACACAGAGGCAGAATATGAATATATCAAGAACTTCTGTGAAGAGAGAGGTTGCGAATTTGCACTTTCTGAAGTATGGGCAAAAGGTGGCGAAGGCGGCATTACATTAGCAGAAAAAGTGCTTCACACCTTAGAAACGAAACCAAGCAACTTCAAGCCAATCTACGATGATGCATTGTCATTGAAAGAAAAGATTGAAACGATTGCAAAAGAAATCTATGGTGCAGATGGTGTTGAATTTGCACCGGCAGCCGAGAAACAATTAGCTAAGATTACAGATATGGGTTATGAAAACCTTCCAATCTGTATGGCAAAGAATCAGTATTCATTGTCTGATGAGGCAACACTTCTCGGCAGACCTACACACTTCAGGATTCATATCCGTGAAGTATATGTAAATGCAGGGGCAGGATTTGTAGTTGCTCTTACAGGCGCAATTATGACGATGCCTGGACTACCAAAGGTACCGGCGGCAAATGGAATCGATGTCAATGAAGATGGTGTTATTACCGGATTATTCTAGGAGGAGATTATGGCACATTTAATAGATGGAAAACTTATTTCTACACAGATTAAAGATGAATTAAAAAAAGAGGTTTCAGATTTAAAAGAGAAGGGAATTGTTCCTTGTCTGGCAGTCATTCAGGTGGGGAATGACCCTGCATCATCTGTATATGTAAACAATAAAAAGAAGGCCTGTGCATATATTGGGATTGAATCTCTTTCATATGAACTGGAAGAGCATATTTCTCAAGAAGAACTGCTTACCATCATTGATGAACTGAATCACAATAACATGGTAAATGGAATTCTTGTGCAACTTCCACTGCCAAAGCACATCAATGAAGAGGCAGTGATAAAGGCAATTGCACCTGAAAAAGATGTGGATGGATTCCATCCGGAGACAGTTGGAAATATGTGCATCGGAAGTAAAGGATTTCTTCCTTGTACGCCGGCAGGTGTAATTCAACTCTTAAAGCGTTCAAACATTGAGATAGAAGGCAAGGAATGTGTGGTAATTGGAAGAAGCAATATTGTTGGAAAGCCGATGGCGCTTCTCTTGCTTCGCGAAAACGGAACCGTAACAATTACACATTCTCGCACAAAGGATTTGAAAGACATCACAAAGCGTGCAGATATTTTAGTTGCAGCAATCGGAAAACCGAAATTCATCACTGCAGACTATGTTAAAGAAGGTGCTGTTGTGATTGATGTTGGCATCCATAGAAATGCTGACAACAAATTGTGCGGTGATGTGGATTTTGATGATGTGGTGGATAAAGTCAGTGCAATTACACCTGTTCCTGGCGGAGTTGGACCAATGACAATTGCGATGTTAATGAACAACTGTGTCGAAACAGTGCGTTAAGGTGTTGATTTTATAAAAATGTCGAGTTATCATAGTAAAAAGTTTCATTAGGGTGAAAGAATAGGAGGCATAACATGTATAAGATTACAAAAGCAAAATTATTAGCAGATAAAATCTATCTTATGGATGTCGAGGCCCCACGAGTTGCAAAACATTGTGAACCGGGGCAATTCGTTATTGTTAAGATTGATGAACACGGAGAGAGAGTTCCTCTTACGATCTGTGATTATGACAGAGAAGCAGGTACAGTTACAATTGTTTTACAGACAATCGGTGCATCTACAGAAAAGATGGCTCATTTAAAAGAAGGAGATTTCTTTGGAGATTTTGTAGGACCATTAGGATGTCCTTCAGAATTTGTAAATGAAGATATTGAAGAATTAAAGAAGAAAAAGATTCTTTTTGTAGCAGGTGGTGTTGGAGCTGCTCCTGTATACCCACAAGTAAAATGGTTGCATGAACACGGCGTGAAGGCTGATGTTATCGTTGGTTCTAAGACAAAAGATTTGTTAAGTGTGCAAGAAGAGATGAAAGCAGTTGCAGGAGACTATTATCCATGTACAGATGATGGTTCTTATGGCCATGCAGGTTTGGTAACTACCAAAATCGAGCAATTGGTAAACGAAGAAGGCAAAAAATATGATCTTTGTGTTGCTATCGGACCAATGATTATGATGAAATTCGCATGCCTCACAACCAAGAAATTAGAGATTCCTACAATCGTTAGTATGAATCCAATCATGGTTGACGGAACTGGTATGTGTGGTGCTTGCCGTCTTCAAGTTGGAAACGAAGTGAAATTTGCGTGTGTAGACGGGCCAGAATTCGATGGACATTTGGTTGACTTTGACCAGGCAATGAAGAGACAACAGATGTACAAGTCAAAAGAAGGTCGTGCATTATTGAAGGTACAAGAAGGTGACACACATCATGGCGGATGTGGACATTGTGGAGGTGACGAATAATGGCTGATGTATTAAAGAAGGTGCCTGTTAGAGAACAAGACCCTGCAGTACGTGCAAAGAACTTTGAAGAAGTGTGTTATGGATACGACAAAGAAGAAGCTATGGAAGAAGCTTCTAGATGTATTAATTGTAAGAATGCAAAATGTATTGAAGGATGTCCGGTGGCAATTAACATTCCTGCATTTATTCATGAGGTAAAAGAAGGGAATTTTGAAGAGGCTTACAAGATTATTGGTAAATCTTCAGCACTTCCTGCAGTTTGCGGACGTGTATGTCCACAGGAATCACAGTGTGAAGGTAAATGTATTCGCGGCCTCAAAGGAGAACCAATTTCTATTGGTAAATTAGAAAGATTCGTTGCAGACTACGCATTGGAAAATGACATCAAACCGGAAAAAGCAGAGACAACAAATGGTCATAAAGTGGCAGTTATCGGTTCTGGTCCTGCAGGTCTTACCTGCGCAGGAGATTTGGCAAAATTAGGATATGATGTAACGGTATTTGAGGCATTACATGAACTTGGCGGTGTTCTTGTGTATGGTATTCCGGAATTCCGTTTGCCAAAGAAAAAAGTAGTTGCAAAAGAGATTGAAAAAGTAAAAGAGCTCGGCGTGAAATTCGAGACAAACGTAGTTATTGGTAAATCAACAACCATCGATCAATTGATGGAAGACGAAGGATTCGAGGCAGTATTTATCGGTTCCGGAGCAGGACTTCCAAAGTTCATGGGAATCCCGGGTGAAAATGCGAACGGTGTATTCTCAGCAAACGAATACTTAACACGTAACAACCTTATGAAGGCATTTGACCCATCTTACGATACACCAATCGCTGCTGGAACAAAGGTTGCTGTTGTCGGTGGTGGTAACGTTGCAATGGATGCTGCAAGAACGGCACTTCGTCTTGGTGCAGATGTACATATTGTTTACCGTCGTAGTGAAGAAGAACTTCCTGCACGTGTGGAAGAAGTACATCATGCAAAAGAAGAAGGAGTTATCTTTGATTTGTTGACAAATCCTGTTGAAATCTTAGTAGATGACAACGGTTATGTGAAAGGTATGAAATGTGTGAAGATGGCACTTGGTGAGCCGGATGCATCAGGAAGAAGACGTCCGGTAGTTGTGGAAGGTTCAGAATTTGAGATGGAACTTGACACAGTTATTATGTCACTTGGAACATCTCCAAACCCACTCATTTCTTCTACAACGGAAGGATTGGAAGTAAACAAATGGAAATGTATCGTAGCTGACGAAGAAACAGGTAAAACCACAAAAGAAGGTGTTTACGCCGGTGGAGATGCGGTAACAGGTGCTGCGACAGTTATCTTGGCAATGGGTGCCGGTAAAGCTGGTGCAAAAGGTATTCATGAATATTTGAGTAATAAATAAAACTGAAAAGAAACGCCAAAAATAAGTTTAAGGGAGAAATGTTTATGAAAATCACATGGTTAGG